>CAIQEI010000088.1 GCA_903870815.1 uncultured Verrucomicrobia subdivision 3 bacterium | reverse complement strand
GTTGCGATACTTTAGCATCTCCTGCTCGGTCTTCAGCGCGAGCTGACCGACCGTGGTGATATTCGCGTTGTTCAGGCAGTTCGCGGCGCGGACGCTCAGCTCGATTTCGTTGACGCTCATGTTGAGCAGCTTCTTCATCTTCGCCTTCTCGTCGTCCTGCTTGTCGGCGGCTTCCTCAAATTCCACGGCGTTCTTGTCGTAGCCGACAAAGACGTCCAAGTGGTGGGCCAGAATCGCGGACGCCTGCGTGAGCGCGTCGTCGGGAGTAATGCGGCCGTCGGTCCAGATTTCGAGCACCAAGCGGTCGTAATCGGTGCGGTTACCGACGCGCGCAGCCTCGACGGCGTAGCGCACACGGGTCACCGGGGAGAAAATTGAATCAATCGCCACGATGCCGATGGCCTGGCCGGGCTTCTTGTTTTCGTCGCTCGGGCAGAAGCCGCGGCCGACTTTCACGGTCAGCTCCATCTCAAATTTCTTCTTCTTGTCCAGTGTGCAGATGTGCTGCGTCGGGTTGACCAGCTCAACGTTCTGGTTGGTCTGGATGTCGGCGGCGGTCACGTTGCCTTCCTTGTTCACCGATAGCAATAGCGTCTGCTCATCGCGGGTGTGGGCTTTGAATTTGATTTTCTTCAAATTCAAGACGATATCAGTCACATCTTCGGCGACGCCGTCGACGGTGGCAAATTCGTGCATGGCGCCGTCCACCTTCAACGAAGTGATGGCCGCGCCCTCGAGCGAGGAGAGCAGCACGCGGCGAAGCGAGTTGCCGACGGTGTGGCCGTAACCGGTTTCAAACGGGTCGGCGACAAACTTGGCATAGTTTTCGGTGGCAGAGGCTTCATCCTTCTGCAACCGCTTGGGCATTTCAAAACGTCCGAGACGAACTGGCATAGTTTCCTTTCAACAATTTTAATCTGGCGTCCCCGGCTTGATTTATTCCCGGCCGGAAACGCCCGTGTAATTGTTTTATTGTTTACGGTTTAGCGGGAATAAAATTCGACGACGGCCTGCTCGCTGGCGATCGGCTGGATCTCGTCGCGGGTCGGGATGCGCATGACCACGCCCTTGAACGCTTCCTTGTCCAAGGACAACCAATCCGGCACCGCGCGGCTGGCGGAGACTTCCAAATTCTTGGTGGCGAGCTGGCGCGAGACGTTATGGTTCTTGATGCAGATCACATCATTCACCTTCAAGGCGAACGAAGCGATGGCGGCCTTGCGGCCATTGACCGTCACGTGGCCGTGATTGACCAACTGGCGGGCCGCAGCGCGCGTGTTGCCGAAACCAAGATGAAACACCACGTTGTCCAGGCGGGTCTCCAAAATCTGGAGCATGATCTCGCCGGTGACACCGCGACGGCGCAACGCCTTTTCGTAGACGCCGCGAAACTGCTTTTCCATCAAGCCGTAGTAATAGCGAAGCTTCTGCTTTTCATTCAAGCCTTCGCCGTATTCGGTGGTCTTGCGGCGAGACTTCGGGCCGTGGACGCCGGGACCGTAGTTGCGGCGTTCAAGATATTTGGTCGGGCCGAAAATCGGAATTCCGAAACGGCGGCTGATGCGGACGCGGGGACCTGTATAACGAGCCATAAAATTTATGATTTACGATTAACGAAATTACACGCGGCGTTTTTTGCGGGGACGGCAGCCGTTATGCGGGACCGGCGTCACGTCCTTAATAGAGCTGATTTCCAAGCCGATGGCCTGCAAGGCGCGGATGGCAGATTCACGGCCGGAACCGGGACCCTTGACGCGGATTTCAATTTCCTTCATCCCGTGGGCCATGGCCTGCCGGGCAGCGTCCTGCGCGACCATCTGGGCGGCGTAAGCGGTGCTTTTGCGGGAACCCTTGAAACCGACGCGGCCGGCGCTGGACCAACCGATGAGGTTGCCCTGCGCGTCCGTGATGGTAACCTGGGTATTGTTGAAAGTGGCCAGAATGTTCGCCACGCCCGAGACAATGTTTTTCGCGTGCTTGGCCTTGACGATTTTCTTCGCGTTGGGATCCTCGCCGAGCAAGTCGGCAGCCGTGGGGACGGCCGGGGCAACCGGTTCAGCGGCCGGGGCGGGATCGGCCACCGCCGCAGCTTCGGCTTTGGGGGCGGATTTCTTCGCGGGCTTCGTTTCCGGCGCGGCGCCGGCGGCGGGTTTCAATTCCTTCTCCGGCTTGGGGGCGGCGGACTTTTTCTTTTCTTCGGACATATCGTTATTCAATTCCAAATCTCAAATTTCAAATCTGAAATCTTTTAGTGGATGCCGGTCTTGGCATTCGGGTTGCGCGACACACCGACCGTCTTACGCGGGCCCTTGCGGGTACGGGCGTTGGTCTGGGTGCGCTGACCGCGCACGGGCAGGCTGCGCATGTGGCGGATGCCGCGATAGCACTTGATGCCCTGCAGGCGCTTGAGGTTCATGCCGAGTTCGCGGCGCAAATCGCCCTCAATGACGTATTTGCCTTCCTGGATGGCATGGACAATCTGGGACAACTGGGCCTCAGTCAGGTCCTTAGCGCGAATGGACGGGTCAATGTTCGCGCGTTCGAGGATGACCTTCGAGTTGACCGGGCCAATGCCGTAAATGTAGCGGAGCGCAATATCAATGCGCTTGCCGGGCGGAACTTCCACACCAATAATGCGTGCCATAATTTTTTATTAACCTTGCCGTTGCTTGTGGCGTTTGTTCGAGCAGAGAACGCGGATCACTCCGCGGCGCTTCACGATTTTGCAGTGCTCACACAATTTTTTAACTGACGCTCTGACTTTCATGCTTAAATTTTTTTGTTTTCGACTAAAATCCGCCCCACGCTCAAGTCGTAAGACGTTAATTGCAATTTCACCATGTCACCGGCGCGCGCGCCGGCAAAAATCTTTTTATCCCGCCCGGCCACGAACGCCGTGAGGCGATGGCCGTTGCCCAACTCCGCGCAAAACGTGCCGTTGGGCAGCGCGGTGATCACGCGGGCTTCAACGCGGAAGGCTTCTTCGCCCATGTCAAAATCTCCGGCGCACCGTCCGTGACCAACACGGTATGCTCAAAATGGGCAGATAGTGAACCATCTTGCGTCACCACTGTCCAGCCGTCTTTCAGTATTTTTACGTCCGGACGGCCCACATTCACCATCGGCTCGATGGCAATCGTCATGCCCGGCTTCAGCCGGGGCGAATTCTTTTTGCCCTCGTCAAAATTCGGCACCTGCGGCTCTTCGTGCATGGTGCGCCCGACTCCATGACCGACGAATTCGCGCACCACGCTGAAACCGTTTTGCTCAACGTACCGCTGGACCGCCAGCGAAATATCCAACACCCGGTTGCCCGGGGTCGCCTGCGCGATGCCCAACTGGAGGGATTGCTCCGTCACGTCGAGCAACCGCTGCGCCGCGACACCACAACCACCCACCGCCACCGTCCGCGCCGTATCGCCGATAAAACCCTGGTAAACCACGCCGACATCGACACTGACAATATCGCCAAATTTCAATTCGCGCTCCGAGGCGATGCCGTGAACCACCGCGTCATTCACCGACAAACACGTGTGACACGGAAACTTGCGGTAGCCGAGAAACGCGCTCTTCGCGTCATAACTCCGGATCCGCTCCGCCGCAAAATTGTCAATCTGCCGCGTCGTGACGCCGGGCTGGATGAACGCGGCGATCTCGTCCAAAACTGTTCCAGCCACCAGCCCCGCCGGACGCATGCATTTCAAATCGTCTGCTGATTTGAGCTTTATCCCAGCCACAAAATCTTAGAAACGGCCACGAATCTTGCCTTTTTTCAAAAAGCCGTCGTAGTGGCGCATCATCAGGTGAGATTCCACCTGGCGCATGGTGTCCAGTAAAACACCGACCGCGATCAAAATACTGGTGCCGCCAAAGAACTGGGCCACATCCGGCGGAATCTGCAAACGCTTGCCGAGAATAATCGGGATGGTCGCGATCACGGTCAGGAAAATCGCGCCAGCCAGCGTGATGCGGCTCATGGCATGATGCAAGTAGTCACTCGTCCCCTGCCCCGGACGGACCCCGGGAATATAGCCACCATTTTTCTTCAGGTCGTCGGCGATCTGGATTTCATTGAACTGCGTCGCCACCCAGAAATATGAAAAGAACAGGATCATCGCCGAGTACAGGGTCAAATAGATGCCAGAGCCATAGCCCATTTGTAAATCCAGCCACTGGAAGGAATCGCGCAGGACGCCCAACGGCGCGTGCAACGCGAGCCAGCCACACACCGGCTGCGGGAACATCAAAATGGACTGGGCAAAAATGATCGGCATCACGCCCGCGTAATTGACGCGCAACGGCATGAAGGAGGTCCCGCCGGCATACATTTTGCGACCGACGGCGCGCTGGGCGTATTGGACCGGAATTTTCCGCTGCGCCTGGGTGATAGCGATGACGCCGCCGACCACCACGACCAAAAGAACCAAAAGCAACACGCCGGTACCGGCAAAATGATAATTTGATTCCACGCCACCGGCGGGATGAAACATATCAACCAAGGACGTGACCGCGCGCGGCAACCGCGCCAGGATGCCGATGGTGATCACCAGGGAAACACCATTGCCAATGCCGCGTTCCGTGATCTGCTCGCCGAGCCACATCAAAAGCATCGTGCCGGCCGTCATCACCGTGACCGCCACGAAATAATAGGCGTAGGGATTGTCGATCAACACCAACTTCTCGGTAAGCCCCTGAAATTGCCCCTGGGGATGCATCCAGCTCCGGGCGAAATATATACCCTGACCGATGCACAGGAGCACGGTGAGGTAACGACCGTATTTGATAATCTGCGTGCGGCCACCCTCTTCGCGGACCAATTTGCTCAAACGCGGCACAACCGCCGTGAGCAACTGAATGATGATGGTCGCGCTGATGTAAGGCATGATGCCCAAGGAACCGATGGCGCAATGCTCAAACGCGCCGCCAGCGAACGTATTATACATGCCGAGCATGCCGCCGCCGTCACCGTGCGACTTAAAAAACCTGGACAGGGCGTCGCCGTTCAGCCCGGGAACCCGGATCACAGCCATGAGGCGGCAAACGGCCAGCAATCCCAGCGTGAACCAGATCCGGGATTTCAATTCCGGGATCTTGAAACAATTGCTGAGGGTGCTGGCAATGGAGCGAAACATTCGGCGGCTCGATTATTTCCTGGCCGGAGCCGGAGATTTTTTGGTGATGATTTCCACGGAGCCGCCCTTGGCTTCAATCTTCGTTTTCGCGGAGGCGCTGATGGCGCTGACCACGACGACCAGCTTCTTGGTCAAATCACCGGTGCCGAGAATCTTGATGCCGAGCAACGGCCCGTTGGCCAAGCCGACGGCGCGCAAAGCGATTTCATCAACGCGCGCACCATCCTCGAACTGGTTGAGGTCGCCGACGTTGACGGGACTGTAGGCCGTGGTGAAGCGGGCGTTATTGAAGCCGCGCTTAGGGATGCGGCGGATGAGGGGCATCTGACCGCCTTCAAAGCCGATGCGGATGGAACTGCCGGAGCGCGCGGTCTGGCCCTTGCCACCGCGACCGGACGTCTTACCGTGGCCGCTGGATTCGCCTTGACCGAGCCGCTTGGTGCGGTGCTTCGCACCGGGACGGGGTTTAAGATTGTGCAGTCGCATAAAAAATCAGATCAGGCCGCCACCGCCGCGGGAGCTTCCGGCGGGGCAACTTTTTTAATTTGCAAGCCGCGAGCGGTATAAATCTGCTCGCGAGTGCGAAGGCTCAACAACGCGTTCAAGGTCGCCTTAACGACGTTCGCCGCGTTTTTCGAGCCCAGAGATTTCGTCAAGATATCCTTGATGCCCGCGGACTCCAAGACGGCACGAACCGTCTTGCCCGCGATGATGCCCGTTCCAGGTGAAGCCGGACGCAGGAGAATCTTGGCGCCACCGAAGGTCGAATAGATTTCGTGGGGAATGGTCGCGTCTTTCAAAGACACCGACACCATCTTGTTGCGGGCGAGTTCGCCGCCGCGACGAATGGCATCCGCGACTTCCGCCGCCTTGCCGAGGGCCATGCCGACTTTGCCTTTCTTATCGCCGACGACCACGAGCGCGCTGAACTTGAAGCGGCGACCGCCCTTGACGACTTTCGAGGAGCGGTTAATGAAGACCACTTTTTCAACGGTTTCGTCGCCACCCTTGGCAAAAGCGTTTTCACCGACATCGGAGCGACGGCCACGGCCACCGCCACGTCCGCCCTGACCACCGCGACCGCCAAAGCCACCGCGGCCACCGCGGGATTCCGACGGCGGTTTCGGCGCTTCGGGAGCGGCGACAGGAACTTCTGGAATGTTTTCGTTTTCAGCCACAATAAAATCTCCGGTTCAGGTTAAAATTTCAATCCGGCTTCGCGCGCGGCATCGGCCAGCGCCTTGATCTTGCCGTGATAACGGGTGCCGCCACGGTCAAACACCACCGCCGAGATGCCCTTGTCAATCGCCGCTTTCGCCGCGATCGCGCCGACTTTTTTGGCGCCGTCCACGTTGGCGGACAGTTCGCGCACCTTGCCCTTGGTCACCGTGGAAGTCGCGGCAATCGTCTTGCCGGCGACGTCGTCAATGAACTGGACGTGGATGTTTTCGTTGGTGAAGCGGACGCTCATGCGCGGGCGTTCGGACGTGCCGGTAACCCGCTTGCGAATGCGCCAGTGGCGCAACTGCTTCAACTTTAATTTTTTTTCGGTTCTCATCTCAGTGCGTCCACGGATCAGGCCGTGAACAAAAATGGTTATTGGACGGTCTTGCCTTCCTTGCGCACGACATGCTCGCCGGCGTAACGGACACCCTTGCCCTTGTAGGGCTCCGGCGGATAGAAAGCGCGAATCTCGGAGGCGACCTTGCCGACAATCATCTTATCGGGCCCCTCAATCGTGAGCTTGGTATTTTCCTCAACCGTGACCTTGATCTGGTCGGGAATGTTGTAATTGATCGGGTGGGAATAGCCGAGGGCGAGATTGACCACCTTGCCCTGGACGGCCGCCTTGAAGCCGACGCCCTGGATTTCCAGCTTTTTCACAAAGCCCTCGGTGACACCCTTGACCATGTTATTGACGAGCGCGCGGCTCAAACCGTGCAACGCCTTGGCCTGCGCGTCTTCGCCGGCGCGGCTCACCACGATCTTGTCGCCTTCCACCTTGAGGCTGGTGCGCCGAGGCAGTTCCCAGTTCAGCTTGCCCTTAGGGCCTTCGACTTGGACTTTCTGCCCCTTCACTTCCACCTTCACTTTGGCGGGAATGGCAATCGGTTGTTTTCCAATACGCGACATAAAAATATTACCAGATGTAGCAGAGGAGTTCTCCGCCGAGGTTTTTCTTGCGCGCCTGCTGGTCGGTCAACAGACCTTCCGAGGTCGAGACGATCGCCACGCCGAGGCCGCCGCGCACGCGGGGAATCTCCGTCGCGCCCACATACCGGCGCAAACCGGGCTTGCTGACGCGCTTGAGGCCTTCGATCACGCTCTTTTTGCCATTGAACTTGAGGCGCAGCTTGAGTTTTTTCTTGGTGTCGCCTTCGACGGACACATCGGTGATGTAGCCCTGCTGCTGCAACAGTTTCGCCACGCTTTCCTTGATGCGGGAATGCGGAAGCTCAACGGACGGCAATTGGGCCGCACCCGCATTGCGGATACGGGTCAACAGATCAGAAATCGGATCGCTCATATTTGCTTTTAATCACTCGTCCTGCGTTTCGGCTCCCGCACCATTGCGAAACCGACAGCCAGCACGAAAATAAATTCACCAACTGGCCTTGGTCACACCGGGAATCAACCCGTTCAACGCGGCCTCGCGGAACGTCAACCGCGACACCCCGAACTTGCGCCAATAACCACGGCGCCGGCCGCTGAACGCGCAGCGGTTCACCACGCGCGTCGGGCTGGCATCGCGCGGCAGCTTCGCCAAGCCGGCGTAGTCGCGCTTCGCCTTCAGTTCAGCGCGAATCGCGGCGTATTTCTTCACCGTCTCTTTTTTACGGTTGTTGCGCTCAATCCAGGATTTCTTGGCCATAAAAAATTATTTTTCGGAGAACGGAAAACCCATCAACTTCAACAAATCGTGGGCCAGCTCATTTTTTCCGGCGGTCGTCACGATCGTGATATCCATGCCCTGCTGGCGCTTGATTTTTTCCAATTCAATTTCAGGGAAAATGGTCTGGTCCGGCACGCCGAACGTGTAATTGCCCCGGCCGTCAAACTTGCGCGGCGACAAACCCCGGAAATCGCGGATGCGCGGCAGCGCGGTGGCGACCAGGCGGTCATAAAATTCATACATCGCATCGCCGCGCAGGGTCACCCGGCAGCCGATGGCCTGGTTTTTGCGCAGCTTGAAATTGGCGACGTCCTTTTTCGAACGGCTGACGATGGGCTTGCGGCCGGTCAATTGGGTCAAATCCTTGGCGGCATCTTCCAGAGCGCCTTTTTCCAGAGACGCGTTGATGCCCATGTTCACGACAATCTTCACGAACTTCGGAATCTGGTGAACGTTCGCAAAGTTGTGCTTCGTCTTGAGCGCCGGCACCACTTCGTCGGTGTATTTTTTGTAAAGTCGGGATTTCATTTTTCAGCTCACGGATTGGGCCGTGAAAAATTGTTCAAGCGGCCGCCGCCTCCGCCTTTTTAACATTGGAAATGTGGATGGAGCCCTCGCGATCGAGGATCGCTCCGTTCGGGTTTTGCTGGCTCTTTTTCACGTGCTTCTTGATCATCTGCAAGCCCTCGACAATGACGCGCTGCTTTTCAGTCAGCACATGAATGATCTTGCCGCTCTTGCCTTTTTCCTTGCCGGCCAACACGACGACGTGGTCGCCTTTTTTTACATGAAATTTTGACATAACCTTCAAATGACTTCCGGCGCGAGTGAAATGATCTTCATGAACTTCTTTTCGCGCAATTCGCGGGCGACGGGGCCGAAAATGCGCGTGCCCTTCGGATTCAATTCCTTGTCAATGATGACGCAGGCGTTGCTATCGAACCGCAACACCGAACCGTCGGTGCGCTTGATGATGTGACGCGTGCGAACGACGACGGCGTCATGCACTTCGCCTTTTTTCACCGAACCATCCGGCGCGGCTTCCTTGATGTGGACCTTGATGACGTCGCCGATGCCGGCATAACGCTGGTTGCGGCCGAGCACACCGATGTTCCAAGCAATCTTGGCACCGGTGTTGTCCGCCACATCCAAACTGGATCGAATTTGCAACATACAATTAAAATTTATCTCAAGCTGCGACGGCAGTTAAGGCCGCGCCGCGCTCCACCACCTCGACGAGCGTCCAGCGCTTGAGCTTGGACAGCGGGCGAGATTCCTCGATGCGCACGGTGTCCCCCGGCTTGGCCTGCGCCTTTTCGTCATGCGCGTAAAACTTCTTATAGGACGTGACGATTTTCTTGAATTTTGGATGCGGGAAACGGCGTTCGACGCGCACCACGATCGTCTTGGTCATCTTGTTGGAGACGACTTCGCCGACGCGCTGCTTGCGCTTGCCGGTCCCGGCCACAGGGTTGGTAGATTCAGCCATACAAAATTATTTCGCCGCCGGTTTCGCCGCCTGGTTCCGCAACGCCGACATGCGGGTTTCGACGCGGGCGATATCCTTGCGCAACGTGCGCAGCCGCGCGGGTTTTTCCAACTGCGCGCTCGCCTGCTGCAGGCGCAGGTTGAAGATTTCGTGCCGGAGGTCGCGGCCCAGGGCCGCCAACTCCACCAGCGTGGCATCTTTGATTTTGGAATCGGAAAATTTCATAAACTCAGCTCGCGTGATGATGGCGCGAAATAAACTTGGTCTTGATCGGCAGCTTGGTGGCGGCGAGGCGCATGGATTCGCGCGCTTCCGCTTCCGTGATGCCGTCCACTTCAAACAAAATGTTCGCCGGCCGGACGACGGCCACCCAGCCTTCGAGCGGGGCTTTGCCCTTACCCATGCGGGTTTCCAGCGGCTTTTTCGTATAGGACTTCTGGGGAAACACGCGGATCCACATCTTGCCCTTGCGCTTCATGTAGCGGGTGATGGCGACGCGGCAGGCTTCGAGCTGCTTGCCGTCCATCCAGCAACGCTCGAGCGCCATCAAACCAAATTCGCCGAACGCCACGGTGTTGCCGCTCGTCGCGAGCCCCGTGCGGCTGCCACGGTGCATCTTGCGGTACTTTACTTTATCCGGCTGCATTGCCATAAAAATTCTTTCGCTAAAATATCAACTGAGCGACGGCGTTTCGGCCTTCACTTCTTTCTTCGGCGGTTTGTTTTCGCCCTTGCAAATCCAGCACTTGATGCCGAGCTTGCCGTAAACCGTCTTTGCCTCGGCAAAGCCGTAATCGATGTTCGCCCGGAGCGTGTGCAACGGCACGCGGCCCCAGTGATACATTTCCACGCGCGCCAATTCCGCGCCGCCCAAGCGGCCGCCAGCGCGAATCTTGATACCTTCAGCGCCGAAATCCTTAGCCGTCTGCAACGCCTTCTTCATCGCGCGGCGGAAGGACACGCGGCGTTCGAGCTGCAAGGCGATGTTCTCCGCGCACAACTGCGCGTCGAGCTCCGGCTGCTTCACTTCGACGATGTCAACGTAAACTTCCTTGCCAGTCTTCTTGCTCAATTCCTCCTTGAGCTTGTCGATCTCCGAGCCTTTGCGGCCGATGACCACGCCGGGACGGGCGGTCAGAATCGTCACGCGGCAGCGGTTCGTGGCCCGCTCGATCAAAATCTTGGGCACCGACGCGCCTTCAAGCTTTTTCTTGAGCAGGTCGCGGATCAGGCGGTCTTCCGTGAGCAGCTTGCTGAATTCTTTTTTGTCGGCATACCACTTCGAGCGCCAGTCTTTATTGACCGCGACGCGTAAGCCGATTGGATTGGTTTTTTGACCCATATTATTCGTCGGACAAAGTGATTTTGATGTGGCAGCGGCGTTTCAGAATGGGACCGGCGGAACCGCGAGCCTTGGGCTGAAAGCGCTTGATGGTCGTGGCGGTGCCGGCGACCGCTTCCTTGATGCGCAGGGATTCGGGGCGGAGCTTGTTGTTGTTTTCCGCATTGGCGATGGCCGAATGCAGCGTCTTGGCGACGAAGCGCGCACCCTTGCGCGGCACGACGGCCAGAATCTGCTCGGCTTGCAAGGCGGGCAAGCCCTGGATCTGGCGCACGACTTCGCGCATCTTCTGCGCGGACATCGGTATATTCTTGGTGATGGCGAAAACTTCCATAAAAACTATTTGGCTTCCGCCTTGGCGGTGTGGGCTCCGTGTTTCTTAAACGTGCGCGTCAGTGAAAATTCACCCAGCTTGTGACCGACCATGTTTTCGGTGATGAACACCGGGTTGAACACTTTGCCGTTGTGAACGGTGAACGTGAGGCCGACAAATTCCGGCGTGATCGTGGAGCGGCGCGACCAGGTCTTGATCGGCGTCTTTTGATTGGCCGCCTTCGCCTTCTGGATTTTCTCCAAAAGATGACCTTCTACAAACGGGCCTTTTTTAATCGAGCGTCCCATAAATTATTTAATTTTCATCGGCAGGCCGTTGCGCTGAACCACAATGAAACGGTTCGATTGCTTGTATTTGGCGCGGGTCTTGCCGCCCTTGGCGACCTTGCCCCACGGCGACACGAGCTGCTGCCAGCCGCCGCCGCCCTTGGATTTACCCTGACCGCCGCCGTTCGGATGGTCCACCGGGTTGCGCGCCACACCGCGAGTAATACCGCGATGACCGCGATGACGGGTACGGCCCGCCTTACCGAGAATGACGTTTTCGTGTTCCGTATTGCCAACCTGACCAATCGTGGCGTAGCACTCCTCGTTGATCTTGCGGATTTCGCCGGAGGGCAAACGGATCTGCGCGTAACCTTCGTCGCGCGACATCAACGTTGCGGCGCCGCCAGCCGACCGAACCATCTGACCGCCGCGACCGGGCGTCAGTTCCAAATTGTGAATGGCCGTGCTGACCGGAATCGCCTTGAGCGGAAGTGAATTACCAACCTCCGGCGGAGCGGTCGGCCCGCTGGAAATCGTGCGGCCCACCGTGATTCCGACCGGAGCAATAATGTAACGCTTCTCGCCATCCTTATATTCGAGGAGGGCCAGCCGCGCTGAGCGCATCGGATCGTATTCAATGGCCGAAACCGTCGCCTCGACACCGTGCTTGTTGCGCTTGAAATCCACGAGGCGTATTTTCTGCTTGTGGCCGCCGCCGATGCCGCGCGCGGTGACGCGACCGTAATGATTGCGACCGCCGGTCTTCTTGCGGATTTCCACAAGCGACTTCTCCGGCTTCGTCTTCGTGATGTCGCTAAAGTCCGCGATCGTAATGTATCGCGTGGACGGCGTTAGCGGTCTAAATGTTTTTACGGGCATAATAACTAAAGTTTTTTTCAGCAACTTTTTGAAGTCAGCG
>CAIQEI010000087.1 GCA_903870815.1 uncultured Verrucomicrobia subdivision 3 bacterium | reverse complement strand
TGCCGCCATTGGGGTCGGTCCCGCCGCGCGTAATAGAATCGCCAAGCGGCATGAGGCGAAACGGGGGTTGGCCCGATAAGATGGTCAGGGCGGCCGGCGTGCTGGTGACAGAGCCGTTGGCATCGGCCACGATCACCTGATACGACAGCGCCCAGCGGGTCGTCACGCCGGCAATAGTCAGGACGTTGCTGGTGGCACCCGAGATCTGGCCGCCGTTGACCAGGTTGGTGAAGCCGCCGCCGGCGCTGTTGGTCGCCTGCCACTGGTAGCTCAGTGGACTCAAACCAAACCCAGTCGCGCTGAAAGAAATCGTCTGGCCAAGATAAGTCGCTTGTGAGGCGGGCTGGGTCGCAAGGCTGGGATCCGACGTCGGGCTAGAGGTGAGGGCGAAATCATCAATCCACATGTGCGAATAGCCGCCGCTATTTGCCTGGCTCGGCTGATGATAGGCCACCACCACATATCCATCACCACCCTCACTGCCGGTCGCGGTGTAGGTCACAGTGTAATTGGCCAAACCCGCATTGGTAGCGGTGGATATGGCTGCGGTGGCCAATTGGGTCAGGGTTGAACCGTTCAACGAATCCAGTGAAAAGGTGCAGCCAACGGCCGTAACATGCCCAGGTTGTCCGGGATAACCCGCCCGGGCTGTCATTGTATATTTGACTCCGGCAACCCATTTATTGGTCAATTCCTGGTAAACCACACCGGCACATGCGCCAGCGGTAAGCGCAAATGACTCGACCACCTGATGGCCGTCAATATTCGTCGCGCTCTGATTGTAAAGAGTAGACCAATAGCCGGCGGATTGTGCAACCGTGGTCCAACCGGTCAGATACGTCGAGGTCCCGGTGGTGCCAGCAATGTAAGAATCCGTACCGGCAACGGCAGGATTCTCAAAGGAGGGGTTATTGATGGGGATAGAGATCTGGCTAACGGCCGAGACGGCGCCCGCCATCAGCAGGGCGACACTGAGAGTGATGAGGGAAAGTTTGATTTTCACTGGATTTAAGGAAGTAATTGAGATGTAGCTGGTACCAACGATTTTGAGTAGTCTAAAAAACGTTGGTTTGTCATTCGATTTTTTCAGGGATATATGTGAATTTTTGACAATATACGGGAAGCCAGATTAATACGCAAAAATTTATTTACTATAACATTTAAGTTTTCCCGCACGTTGGCCAAGGCAACTCGATCAAGGACAATGGAATACGTGGGACGGTATGGGGGGGGGGGAAATGCTGTAGCCATGCGGTTAAGAAAATTTTAAAAGCGGTGTTTTGGGGTTTTGGCTTGGTTTCAGCTCTGCACCTGCCGCTGAGGGCAACCAAATTTCGGCCGACCACTTCCTTCGCCAAAACCTCGCTAAACACCCAAAAACCTCGCTCCGCATGGCTACAGTATATCTTCAAACGCTCTCAATACGTAGATTTAGCAACAAAATCCGGATTTGCCGATCAGGGATAGACGAGTCGGTAATATTCGTCCAGGTTGCTCGTGACGATCGGGATGGCCATCGAGTTAGTCGCCGACGAACCGGATACCGTCGCCCAGTCGTTTGGGTTGCTGCTCACACCCAAGTTCAGGTTGTTGGTTTGCATCAGCAGACGGTAGCCCAAGCGATCCGGCCCCCAGGATAAATTCAGTGTCGCGATGCTCAAGCGGTTCGTCAGACCGGGCGGAGTAGTTTGATTTGGCAACTCGGTCATGTTCACCGTGTAGGTCTGCATCGTGACACCGTCCTGCGCGGTCACCTGCACCTGCAAAACGTTGGTCGCGCCCAGCGTGAGAGGCAGCGGACCGCTCGCCGCGCCCGACGCCAGCAGGTTGGTCACCCCATTGTAAATCAACTGGTTGGTCGCCGTCAGGTCGGCGTTCGTCACCGTCACCGTGGGCGAGATGCCATAGGCGTTCGCGGTATAATACGCGAAGGTGTTGGAGGCGAAAGCCGGCGACAAAATCCCGGCCGGATTCAATGCCAACGACGACAAAATAGCATTCGTGCCGGCGGCCGGAACTGCCGGATAGACCACCGACAGGCGCACGTTGTCAATATCGAGAAATGCAGTACCGGTAACGAGAGCGGGAATGGCGAAACTGATGACGATATTGCTTTCAGTGCCGTTCGCGGTGTAGGTGGTACTGACGTCCTTGAACTGGTTCGCCGTGGTGTTTGCGCTGGTGATGTTGGTGTAGGCCAAGGTGGTGAAGCCGGCGTTTTGCAGCTGTATTTGCGCGCCGGGGGCCAATGTGCCGCCGCCAGACCCGGTTTCGATGCCAAAGCCGGCCGTCAACGTGTACGTCGCCCCCGCCACGAAGCTATAACCCGTGTTGAGATACAGCGAACCGGAACCAGTACTGCCATTCACAAATATCTGGGCATAATTCAGCCCGTCCAAACCCGGCGGCGGGTAGCTGGCAAACCGGCCATCACCAGAGGCGGGGAACACCACGGCGGCTAACTGGCCGTTGCCTGAGCCGT
>CAIQEI010000086.1 GCA_903870815.1 uncultured Verrucomicrobia subdivision 3 bacterium | reverse complement strand
CCAATCCGACGCATCGTGCAGGCCGCGCGCAGCACCTTTTTCTGCCCGCACTGCCAAAATGGCTGACGAATCGGTTTGACGAACGCGCGGCGGCTGGTAAATTATTCGTCCCTTGCGTTCCAGAGTAGCTCAATGGTAGAGCACGCGGCTGTTAACCGTGTGGTTGTAGGTTCGAGTCCTACCTCTGGAGCCATATTTAAGCCCTATTTTAAAGGGTTTTCTTCACGCATGACCGGCCTTTGTCAGTGAAATTGTAAGTAAACCAACCAGACGCCATTCGACTTGCCTGCATTCTTCCTTCCCGCCTCGACAATTCGTGGCAATTTCCTAAATTGTCCTGAATGTCGTTCAAACCTTTGGTCATTGCCGGGCGCGAGTTTCGTTCGCGGCTGATTCTCGGCACGGGAAAATTTCCCTCGCCGGAAGCCATGCGCGATGCGCTCGCCGCGAGCGGCACGGAAATGGTCACCGTCGCCCTGCGCCGCGCGGACTTGAGCGGCAAGAAGGACCCGTTCGCAAACATCCTCGAATTCATTGACCCGAAGAAATATCTGCTCCTGCCCAACACCAGCGGGGCGATGAACGCCGAGGAAGCCGTCCGCCTCGCGCGCCTCGCGGTCGCCGCGGGTCTGCCGAAATGGGTGAAGCTCGAAATCCATCCCGACGCGCGCTACCTGCTGCCCGACCCGATTGAAACGTTCAAGGCGGCGGAAATTCTGGTGAAGGAAGGATTCACCGTGCTGCCCTATATCAACGCCGATCCGGTGCTCGCGAAACGGCTGCAGGATGCCGGTTGCGCGACGGTGATGCCGCTGGGTTCGCCCATCGGCTCGAATCGCGGCATCCAGACGCGCGACCAGATCCGCATCATCATTGAACAAGCCACCGTGCCGGTGGTCGTAGATGCGGGGTTGGGCGCGCCGAGCCAGGCGGCGGAGGCGATGGAAATGGGCGCGGACGCCGTGCTGGTGAACACCGCCATCGCCGTGGCGAACGATCCAAACCGCATGGGCATCGCGTTCAAGCAGGCGGTGGAGGCGGGACGCGCGGCGTTTGAAATCGGCCTCGGCGCGCAGAGCGCAACGGCGAGCGCGACGAGTCCGCTGACGGCATTTCTAAACTGAAATCAACCACGGATGCACACAGATGGCCACGGATAAAAACCAAACACAGAAAAGCAAAGGCGCAGATGCCGCAAATAGGCGCGGAGGTTTCTTGCGCTGCCTTTCTCCGCGTTCTCGGCGCCACGGTATTTTTCCAATCCGGGCTTATCCGTGCCCACCCGGGGTTTAAAAAATATGAGTGCAAACAAACTATCCGCAGCACGCGCCCGGCAGATTCTGGCCGCCGCGCAAAAGACCCGCGTGCTCGTCGTCGGCGACGTGATGCTGGACCAGTTCATCTGGGGCGGCGTATCGCGCATCTCGCCCGAGGCGCCGGTGCCGGTGGTGGAATTCCAGCGCGAGAGCTTCATGCCCGGCGGCGCGGCCAACGTCGCGCGCAACCTGGTTTCACTGGCCACGCCGACGGAACTTTTTGGCGCCATCGGCAACGACGACGCCGGGCGCAAGCTGCTGAATCTGCTGGGCACGCAGCGCATCGGCTGCGACGGCCTGGTGAAAAGTTCCGCGCGGCACACCAGCATCAAGACGCGCATCGTCGCGCACCAGCAGCAGGTCGTGCGGATTGACCGCGAGACGCGCGACGGCCTGGACGGAAAGCTTAACGGCACCCTGATTGCGGAATTGAAATTGAAACTCCCCCAGGCCGACGCCGTCATCGTGGGCGACTACGGCAAAGGGGTGGTCACGCAGCCGTTGCTGGACGAAATCAAATCGCTTTGCCACGCGGGCGGCGTGTGGTTGAGCCTCGACCCGAAGCCGGTGCACCACCTGAACTTGAACCACCTCTCGCTCATCACGCCGAACCGCAAGGAGGCGTTTGAACTGGCGGATTTGCCGGACGAAACCAAGAACGAGAATCCATTCGCGGACAAAAACCTGATGCTCGTCGCGGAACGGCTGCTGGAGGAACTGCGTCCGGCGCTGCTGCTCATCACGCTCGGCGAACTGGGAATGCTCCTGTGCCAGCGCGGGCAGAAGCCGTTCCACATCCCGACGGTGGCGCAGGAGGTGTTCGATGTTTCCGGCGCGGGCGACACGGTCATCGCAAGCTTTACGCTGGCGATTGCGGCGGGCGCATCGCCGATTGAAGCCGCCATTCTCTCCAACCACGCCGCCGGCATTGTCGTCGGGAAAGTTGGCACGGCGACGACCACACCGGAGGAGCTGATAAAAAGTTTTGGCCACAAATAGGCGCAGATGAAACACAGGTTATTTCTGTGATTCCCCATCTGGTTTAACCGGTGCGCATCTGGAGCAGCAATGAATTCTTTAAAAATCACCGTTGCCGAAGTACGCGCGATGAAAAGTCGCGGCGAGAAAATCGCCGCGCTTACGGCGTATGATTATCCGATGGCCAAGCTGCTCGACGAGGCGGGCATTCCCCTGCTCCTCGTCGGCGATTCGCTCGGCATGGTGGTGCTCGGTTATCCCGACACGACGCACGTCACGATGCCGGAAATGGAGCATCACGTCCGCGCGGCCGCCCGCGCCAAACCGGGTGCGCTGCTTGGCGCGGATCTGCCGTATCACAGTTACGAAACCGTGGCAACCGCCGTAGCCAATGCCAAACGCCTCATAGCGGCCGGCGCGGAATTTGTGAAGGCGGAAGGCGGCCGGGAAATTCTACCGCAGATCCAGGCCATCCTCGCGGCGGGAATTCCATTTTGCGGTCACCTGGGCATGCTGCCGCAGCACGTCCTGGAAGAAGGCGGCTATCACATCAAAGGCAAACAGGAAGCGGAGCACCAAAAACTGATCGCCGACGCGAGCGCATTGGCCAATGCGGGGGCATTCGCCATCGTGCTGGAACTCGTGACGCCGCCGATCGCGAAGGAGCTTTCACAATGTATTCCGATCCCGACCATCGGCATCGGAAGCGGTCCGGATTGTGACGGGCAGATCCTGGTAACGCACGACTTGACGGGCGGTTTCCCGTGGTTCACCCCGCGGTTCGTTAAGCCCAAAGCCAACTGCGCGGCGGAAATCAAGTTGGCGGTGGCGCTATGGAGAAACTCCATAAAATCGCCGCAACAATAATTTCTCCGAACCATTTTCGCACCGCCGGTGTTGAATTGACCGATGAAGACTCTGTCCGCCATTCTGTTGCTAGGGCTGGCCGCAACGGGCTGCGCGTCGAAATCCACGGCGCAGCTGAAGCAGCAGAACGCCTTTCTAACGGGCCAAAATGCCGCGTTACAGCGGCAGGCGATGGCGGCGGCACAGGCGCAGGGCGTGATCATCGACGGCGCGGTGAAGAACCCAACGATCCCTTGGGTGGCGGGTTTGACCCTGGCCCAGGCGATTGCCACGGCCAATTACACCGGGCCGGACGAGCCCAAACAAATCATCATCACGCGCCAGGGGGAAAGCGCAACTCTGGATGCGAAGGTGTTGCTTGACGGCACGGATATCCCGCTCGAATTGGGCGATGTGATTGAACTGCGCTGACCTAAATATTCTTCGTTATCTAGACCAAAAAGTAATTTTCAAAATCTTCCGGCTTGGACAGCGTTTGTCCTACCCTGCCTGAGATAGTGGTGTCGTAATTAAAACAAAAAAATTATGACAACCAACGAACAACTCGAACTCGGATTCAACGATAGGCAGAGCCGCATTTTCGGCCGGCCGCGCACGCACGTGACACGGGCCCAGTGGTGGTTTACAAAAATGCGCCAAGCTGTGGAAAACGCCGTGGACTGGAAAAATGAAGGGCCAGCGCGCCCGGAGCAAATCTGGATGCCGGGCGCAAACCGCAGCCTGGAAGTATGAAGGCAGAAAGTTCAATGACGAAGTGAAGCCAGCGCGGCGCGCGGGGAGCTTCAAAATTCATCATTCATACTTCCTTTTTTCCCTCATAGCCGGCCCGCACAAATTCGCGGACGACGTCAATTTCCGCCACGCCGTGGATGGTGTGTTCCTTGGGAAACTCGTGCCAGGCAACATCCAGTCCGGCGGCTTGCAGTTGTCGGACCTGTTTTTGGGCTTCGGCGAACGGCAGCAGCGGATCGTAAAGGCCGTGCGTGATGAGCAGTCGCTGCGAGCGGGCGACGGGAGTGAGGTCGCGGATCAGATGCTCAATCTCAAAAACCCAGCCGCTGATGCCGACGATACCGGCCAGCCGGTGCGGGTAGCGCAGGCCCGCTTCGACGGACATGAGGCAACCCTGCGAAAAGCCTCCCAGCGTTATCTGATCGGCGGGAAAGTTTTTGGCGCGCAAGTCATCCAGCAATTCAACCAGAAGCTGGCGGCTGCGATGGATGCCGGGCGCGATTTCGCCCGGATAATCAAACCACGACCGGCCGCCGTAATATTCATCGGGGGCGCTGACCAGGAGATAATTCAACCAAGGCAAACTGAGCGCACCGGGCAGCCAGCGCCAGCCGGCGGGAGAATCGCCAAGGCCGTGCAACACCACGAACAGCCGAGGGGAGTTCGCGGCGGTGGCCGGAATGAATTCGCCTTCAAGCATCGCGCGGTCAGCCGATAACCTGACGGTGGGCCGTTAACCGGGAGCGCATGACGTAGATCAGCGCCTTGACCGTAAGCTCGATGAACAAAAACGGCTTGGCGATGAAATCATTGCAGCCAGCCATAGTGGAGTTGGTGCGGTTGTCGAAGTCGTTGAGGCTGGTGACGAAAACCACGGAGGTTCGTTTGTGTTGCGGCAGGGCGCGCAGCTTGGTGCAGAGTTCGTAGCCGGTCATGCCGGGCATGTCCACATCGAGAAAAACGAGGTCGAAGTCGTTCGCCGTCAGCAACTGAAGGGCCTGTTCCGGATCCTCCACATTGACGGATTTGAGCCGGGCCTTTTCCAGAGCGTAGACGATGGCGCGGCGGGAGATGGCTTCGTCATCCACGACGAGGATTTTTGAGACGGGAATCTCCTGCCGCTCCGGCAGCGTGCCCCGCTCAAAAAGGAAGCCCAGAAAATCCACGGCGGCGGCGACCGTGCGAGTGGTGGAGGCGTTGATATTTTTCGGCTTCTCGTAAATTTCCTTGAGCAAGGCTTGAAAGGCGGAGGCCATATGGGCGATCTGCACCAATCCGGCGAGGCCGGCGTTGCCGTTCAACGCGTGAACACGGCGATACAGGTCATAAACGTGCCGGAGCCGGGTCATTTCGTTTTCCGCCTTGATCAGGCCCTGCAAACCCATCCGCAACGAGTAGAGCGTGGTCGGGAGGCTTTCGATGAAAGTTTTGCGGAGATCCGCCTGGAATTCAGCGTCATTTTCCGAAGTCGGGCCGGCCGATTTGCCCGAAGGAGGACTGACGACGGATGGATTCGCCTGCGGGATTGCACCGCTGTCGCCAATGGTGTGCCGGACCACATCAATGAAATCTTTCGGCGAGCAACTGGACTTGGAAAGGCATTTGTTGGCACCGGCGCGCCACGCATCCTGAATGAGATTGGTCAGGTAGGTGTTGGAAAAAACAATGATCGGGGTCTTGGCAAAATCCGGCTCTTTGCGGATTTCCTTGATGACCTCCACGCCGGAAATCGTCGGCAGCATCAGGTCGAGAATGATGAGCTGCGGCTGAAAGATGCGCATCACCTTCAAACCCGCCTCGCCGTCAGGGGCGATTTCGGCCTGATAGCCCTCGACCGCCAGCTTATTGCGGTAGACATTGGCCACAATCTGGTCGTCCTCGATGATTAGGATTTTTTTCATTCTGGTTTGAGACTGGCAATGACCGGGGCGAGCTCGGGTTGGGTTTTCAAAAATTCCCGGACACGCTCAAATTCACCGGCGGCATCATCACAAATCCGCCCCGCCTCCGTCAATGTTGCTGAAGCGCCCAGCTTTTCCAACTCCCGCAGATACGGCACCAATTGCGTCACCCCCATGGTCGCGCTGGCGCCGGCGCAGCTGTGCGCCACACGGCGGACCGCGTCGGCTTTGCCATCGCGAATGGCCTCGCGCAACTGGACAAATTGTTTTTGGGTCTGCGTAAAATACATCACCACCAGCTCACGCAGATTGTCCAGATTGCCGTCGGTCAAGTCATTCAAACGCACCAGATCCACCGGCGCGTCCGCCGGCACCTCCGGCGGGACGGGTTCGCGGAGCGCACTGGAATCCAAGGCAATTTTCCCACCCCACTTTTCAATGATGTCACGGACCTCCTTGGGCCGGACGGGCTTGGACAGATAGTCATCCATCCCGGCGGCGATGCACTTATCGCGATCGCCGACAATCGCAGATGCGGTCATCGCGCAAATGATGATGCGCGACTGGAAATTTTTATGGCCGCCGCCCATCTGGCGCTTGCGGATAAATCGCGTGGCCTCCAAGCCGTCCATTTCCGGCATCATCACGTCCATGAACACCAAGTCGAAGGGCTGCTGCTCGAGGGCCGCCACCGCTTTGCGACCATCGCCAGCCACGGTCGGCTGGTAACCAAGCTGCTGCAGAAGACGCACCGCAACTTTCTGGTTTATGACGTTGTCATCCACCACCAGGATCCGCAACGGCAACTGCGTCGCCAGCAGCACCCCGGCTGAGGGTGGTTCCGCCGGCCCTACCGGCACGCGCGGGCTTAGCAAAGCACGCTCGAGCACCGCACACAATTGCGCCGGCCGGACCGGCTTGTTGACCGTGTGGGAAAACATCAGCCGCGCCTCATTGGCGCCGCCGTCCTTTTTCCCGAGCGACGCCAGCAACACGACCGGCATCATCGCCGCCGCCGGGAACTTTTGCATCTCCGCCGCCACCGCGGCACCGTCTGGTCCGGGCAGCGTGGCATCCACCAGCGCCAGGTCAAAGCTCAGGCCCTGGCGGAACAAGGCTAAAGCCTGCGCGGAATTTTCCACCGCCTGCGGCTGCATCCCCCAGCGACGGCACTGTTCATAATACAGGTTCCGCACCGTCGGATTATCCTCCAAGATCAAGATTTTCAACCCGGCCAGCGACAACTGCCGTTTCGCATGCGCCGGCGGGGCCGAACCCTCCCGCACCGCCAAACCCGCGGTAAAGTGAAACGTCGAACCTTCGCCCGGCACGCTTTCCGCCCACATGCGGCCACCCATCAACTCCACCAGGCGGCGGCTGATGACCAAGCCCAAGCCGGTGCCACCGTATTTGCGCGAGGTGGAAACATCCGCCTGCGAAAAGGGCCGGAACAAACGCGCCAAACGGTCCGGCTGGATGCCGATGCCCGTGTCGCGAACGGCGAAATGCAGGCGCAACAGCCTCGGGTTTTCCGCCTCGGTGGCCGGCGGCGCAAGCGTTTCCACGCTGACCACCACCCCCCCGCGCTCCGTGAATTTCAGCGCGTTGCCCACCAGGTTAACCAGCACCTGGCGCAACCGCTGCGCATCACCCTCGACTTGCGCGGGGATCGCATCCATCGCCTCATAGGCCAGGTCCAGTTGCTTATCCAGCGCGCGCGGCGCCAGCAAATCCAGCGACTCCTCAATGCAGCCGCGCAGGTCAAATTCGCGCTGCTCCAACTCCATCTTGCCCGCCTCGATTTTTGAAAAATCAAGAATGTCATTGATGATGCTCAACAACGATTCACTGCTGTTGTAAATGGTCTCCAAATAACCGCGCTGATCCGCCGTCAGGGACGTCTCCATCAGCAAACCCGTCATGGCGATGACCCCGTTCATCGGCGTACGGATTTCATGGCTCATCGTCGCAAGAAAATCAGATTTGGCGCGCGAATTCGCCTCCGCCTTCCGGCAGTCGTCGGTAAGTTCCTGGTGCCGCCGCGTCAATTCTTCCAGCCGCCGCTTGAGTTGCAGCGACCCGGCCAACCGTGCCCGCAACAGGCCGTTTTCGGCCGGCAACTGGATGAATTCATTCAATCCCAGGTCAAACGCCCGCAGCGGTGCCGCCGTTTCGCTGGCCACCCCGAAACCGATGGTGAATACCGGCAACGGCAACGGATGATGCTTCAGGTGCCGCAAAAGGTTCAGGCTTTCGGACTCAATGGTCTTCAGATCCAAAAAAACAAAATCCGGCGGATGGGTCTGCAGATATTTCACCGCGTCCGCGCACTGGACGACGGACCCCAGCGTACCGCCCTCCAACCGGACCACCAGCAAAAGCGTTTCGGCCAGCCGGTGGTCGGAACTAAGCAGCAACGCGTTATATTTGTTTGAGTTCATCCGATTCATTACCACAAAAGATGCTGGTATCCCGAGCGGATTTAACAGATTTCCGCGCCGCCAGCCAGATGAATTTTATTTTTCCGCGGAAAGTTTTATTGCTGGCTTGCGCCGGCAGCGATAAACTCCCGCCATGTTGCACACAGTCTCCGGGTCTCGCACCGTAGTCGAGACGCAACTGGCCGCCTACCGCTATATGCTGCGGGCGCGGCTGTTGGATGAAAAATTTGCCGCGCTTTATCGCGCCGGCAAAATTCACGGCGGCGTGTTTCTCGGGCGCGGCCAGGAAGCCTTGAGCGCCGCCATTGGCATCTCCCTCAAAAAATCTGATGTCTTTGCCCCGCTCATCCGCGACGCCGCCGGCCGGTTGGCCTTTGGCGAACCGATCATTGACGCCGTCCGCACCTATCTGGGCTCCGCCCTGGGCCCCATGCGCGGGCGGGACGGGAACGTACATCGCGGTCGCCCGCAGGAAGGCTATCTGCCGATGATCAGTCACCTGGGGGCGATGGTTTCGGTTGTGAATGGAATCCTGTTTGCCCGCCGCATGAAAGGCATCACTGGCATCGTCGGCGCGGCGTGCCTCGGCGAAGGCGCAACCTCGACCGGCGCGTTTCACGAATCGCTCAACCAGGCCGCCGTCGAAAAGCTTCCCCTAGTTCTCATCGTGGCCAACAACCAATTTGCCTATTCCACGCCAACCAGCAGCCAGTTCGCCTGCGCCGATCTGGCGAACAAGGCCACCGGATATGGCGTGGAAGCGCATGCTTTGGATGGCACGGATTTTTCTGACTGCCTCGAAACCGTGGGATCCGCCGTGGCCCGCGCCCGCGCCGGCCACGGTCCACAACTCGTGGTCGCCAGCCTGCTCCGCCTTTGCGGCCACGGGGAGCACGACGATGCCGGCTACATTTTGCCCGAACAAAAAAATTCTCCAATGGGGCGCGACTGCCTGAAAGTGGCCGAGGATTGGTTGCAGAAAAACAAACTCGCCGACCCCGCGCAGTTCGCGGTCTGGCGCAGCGAGGCCATCCGCGAAATCGAGGAAGCCGTCGCGCAGGCGCAGCGTGAGCCCGCGCCCGATCCGTATGAGGAAAAATGGAGCGCCCTATCCTCCGAACATTTAAACGAACTGCGCGAATCATGAACGGAGACATTGCCAGGCAGGATGCAGCAAGCCCAACCGCGCGGTCAGCCGGACGGGTTTCTCCAGGCTTCAATTTTCAGGCCGGCTTTCCCCAATGAGCATCACCTATCTCGAAGCCATCCGCGAAGCGCAGGCCCACGCGCTGCGGGATGATCCGCGCGTGTTCATCTACGGCCAAGATGTCGGCGCGTTCGGCGGCGCGTTCAAGGCCACGAAAAATCTGCAGAAGGAATTTCCCGGCCGCGTGCTCGACTCCCCCATCAGCGAGGACGCCATGATCGGCCTCGCCGTCGGCACCGCCATCGAGGGCATGCGGCCGATCATCGAAATGCAGTTCGCGGATTTTTCCACCGTCGCCTTCAACCAGATCGTCAACCAGGCCTCCACACTTTTCTGGCGCACGAATGTCCCCTGCCCGATCACCGTCCGCCTGCCGTTCGGGGGCACCTCGGGCAGCGGGCCATTTCACAGCCAGTGTCTGGAGGCGATTTATGCGCATTATCCCGGCCTCGTCGTGATGACGCCGGCGACGGTGGAGGATGCCTATTCCATGCTGCTCTCCGCCGTGGCGATCGACGACCCGGTCATATTCTGCGAACACAAATTTCTCTACTACCATCTCAAGGCTGAAAAATTGCCGAGCGAAGCGCTGCCGATCGGCAAAGCGCGCATCGCCCGCGAAGGCCGCGACCTGACCATAGTGACATACAGCGCCATGGTGCATGAAGCGCTCGCGGCGGCGGACGAGCTCGCCACCGAAGGCTGGCAGGTGGAAGTCGTGGATTTGCGTTCCATCAAACCGCTCGACACCGACACCGTCGTAGCCAGCGTCGCGCGCACCGGCCGGCTACTCTGCGTCGGCGAAGCGTGGCCGTGGGGCGGCGTGACGGCGGAAGTCATCGCGCGCGTCGCCGCGGAAAGCTACGGCCTGCTCGACGCGCCGCCGCAGCGGTTGAACGCCAAGGACACGCCCGTGCCGTATCATCCGAACCTCTGGGCCGCGCATCGCCCAACCGCCCGCAGCGTGGCGGCGGCGGCCCGCAAACTCATCCGCTTTTAATTTTATGCCGCAGATTCCCATCATCATGCCCCAACTTGGCGAATCCATCGCCGAGGCGGCCATCATCAATTTTCTAGTGAAACCCGGCGACCAGGTGGAGGGCGGACAGGACTTGATCGAGGTTGAAACGAACAAGGCCACCATGACCGTAACCGCCCCGTGCGGCGGCCGGATTGAAAGTTTTTCCGCCCAGCTCAACGAAAGTTATGCCGTCGGCGATGTGCTGGGAAAAATCGAAGCTTCCAAGGAAGAGGCCGCCCGTTTTGGCCTCGACGCTCCGGCACCGACAAAGGCCGGTGACACCGAAACCATCACCAATAAACCGCGCAGCGGCACCGGTTCGCGCGTGGAACCGACCGTGCGCGGCCTGCCCGTGCCCGCCAACGCCAGCGGCGCCAGCTACATGTCGCCCCGGCTAAAGGCGCGGATGCAGGAACTCGGTTTGAGCGCCGCCGACCTCGCGGGCATCGCCGGCAGCGGCGCGGCCGGCCGCGTGACCGTGGAGGATTTTGAAAGGTTCATGGCGAATCTGGAGCAGCAGAAGCTGACCAAGGCATCCTCCATGCGCGTGGCGGTGGCCGATGCGATGCGCCGGAGCTGGACCCGCCCGCTGGCCACTGTTGGTTTACCCGTGCAACTCGACGCCGTTCTGATCCACCGAAAAACCTGCGAACCCAAACCGGGTCCGGCCCTTTACGCATTGCGCGCGCTGGCGGTGGCGCTGGCGGAAAACAGCGCCGTCGCCGGCCGTTTGGTGGGCACCAACATCGTCCATCCCTCGGCGATTGACGTGGGTTTCGCCGTGGAAGCCGAAGACGGCGTGCTGGTGCCCGTTCTGCGCGGGGCGGATAAAAAGCCGTTGAAGGAACTCGTTTTGCGCTACAACGAACTGGTCGAACTCGCCCGGCAAAGAAAACTGCCGGCGGACGCCACCGGCGGCTCAGTGGCCACGGTGACAAACTTCGGCACGTTTGGACTCATCTGGGCCACGCCCATTCCCCTGCCCGAACAAACGCTAGTGCTGGGTCTCGGCGCCGGCCGGCGGATGCCGCATTGGGATGAGGCGAAGGGGCAATTCGTGCCCGTGATGGAAGCCTACCTCACCCTGAGCTTCGACCATCGCGTGCTGGACGGGGGCGCGGCGGGCCGGCTGCTGCTGCGCATCAGCGACTTGATGCGGCAACCGGAAAAATTGTAAGCGGCGCGGAACCGTGAATTTATATCCCTCCAGGATTTCCCTGGTGTGAATTCGGGTTTTACCGCTCGAATAATTAAACCACTTTCACCAGTTCCGCCGGCTCATAACGGATCTTGGCCAGACTCGCGTATTTATCGCCGGCGGCACGATAGCCGAGCGCGCAGGCCACCACCGTCTGGTAGCCGCTCCCATCGAGCTTCAAAAGTTTGTCATATTCCGCCGGGACGAGACCTTCCATCGGGCACGCATCCACGCCCAGGACGGCGGCGGCGGTCATGAGGCCGCCCAGCGCAATGTAGCATTGGCGCGCAGCCCATTCATGCGCGGCTTTTCCGCGCGGCCCATTCACCACGTCGCCCAGCATCATACCGCGATAGGCATTGAGCGCATCCGCCGGCAACTTGCGGATTTCGACCGTGCGCTGGATCAGCTTATCCACATCCGCCGCCTTCATCTCGGTACGCGCCGTGAACACGACGAAATGCGAGCAGTCCACGATTTGTTTCTGACCCCAAGTATGGGGGAGCAGCGCCGCGCGCATGGCGGCGTCCTGCACCACAAGGAAATGATAAGGCTGCAAACCGTAACTCGACGGCGTCAGGACCAGCGTCTTCTCCAGCGCGGTCCAAACCTCGCCCGGGATTTTTTTGTTCGCGTCAAATACTTTGGTGGCGTAACGCCACTGCAGGGCGTCGAGAAGTTGTTTGGTTTGGCTCATGATTATGTCTTTATTGACCGCGTAAAATTACACAGCCGGACGAAAATGCAAATTTTTCTTCACGCCCGTAAAATTTGATCCAGAATCAGCCCATGCCACCACCGGGAATCCGCCGCGCCAATGTAGACGACCTGCCGGCGCTCCGGTCGCTCTGGCTCGCCGCGAAACTGCCGGCGGACGAACTTGAAATCCGCCTCACGGAATTCCAAGTGGCCGGGTCCGGCGAAACCTTTGCCGGGGCCATCGGGATGCAGATCATCCGCCAACATTTGAGACTGCACAGCGAAGACTACCTGGATTATTCCGTCGCCGACGCCGCGCGCGAGCTATTTTTGGAACGCAGCCAAAAACTCGCCGCCAACCACGGCGTTTTCCGGATCTGGACGCAGGAGACTTCGCCGTACTGGAGGCGCTGGGGCTTTCAACCGGCGGACGCAGAAACCCTGGCACGGCTGCCGGACGAATGGAAAGATTTTGAAGGCCGCTGGCTCACGCTGGAATTGAAAAACGAGGATACGATCAACGCCGCGCTGCAAAGTCATTCGATCGGTTTCACGGACGCCGGAAAAAAACAGGCCGCGCAGGCAGCGGAACGCGCCCGCCAGCTAAAGCTGGCCATCACCATCACCGGGTTTGCGATTTTTTTTATCTGCGTCGCCATCGCCGTTTATTTACTCCGGCACCGACCGTCATTCCCCTGAGGGGGCGTTGAACTCGTCCGCATGGTACGAACTGCGCACCAGCGGGCCGCTGGCGACGTGAACGAAACCCATTTTCCCGGCGCGCACTTTGTATTCCGCGAATTTCCCGGGCGACACAAATTCCACCATCGGCAAATGCTTCAGCGTCGGTTGCAGATACTGGCCGAGGGTGAGAATGTCACAACCGGCGGCGCGCAAATCCGTCAAGGCTATCAGCACTTCGTCCTCGCGTTCGCCGAGGCCGAGCATCAGGCCGGATTTGGTGTAGATCGTATTCCCCCGCGCTTCCTTGACCTTTTTCAGCACGCTCAACGACCGGTCGTAGGTCGCACGATGGCGGACTTCCGGCGTCAGGCGGCGGACAGTTTCCAGATTGTGATTGAAGATTTGCGGATTCGCCGTCAGCACGGCGGCAATGGAGTCGTCGCTGTCCTGAAAATCCGGCACCAGCACTTCAATGACAATGCCGGGGTTCAGTTTACGGACTTCCTCGATCGTCCGGCGAAAATGTTCCGCGCCGCCGTCGGCCATATCGTCGCGCGCCACGGCCGTGATAACGACGTGTTTCAACTTCATCCGGCGGGTGGCCTCAGCCACGCGCATCGGCTCGTCGGCTTCGAGCGGCAGCGGCTTGGCGGTGGACACGGCGCAAAAGCCGCAGGCCCGTGTGCAGCGGTCGCCGGAAATCATGAACGTGGCCGTGCCTTTTTCCCAGCACTCCCAATGGTTCGGGCATTTCGCGCTTTCGCAGACAGTATGCAGCTTGAGTTCGCCGAGCAGGTTGCGCGTCTGCGCGAAGCTGTCCGACGTGGGCAGCTTGATGCGCAGCCAATCGGGCAGGCGCAGGCGGGGTTTCAATTCGGTCGTCGTCATTTCAGCGGTTTTTCTGGGGCTTCAAATTGTTTCCAAAACTTTTCCAGCTCTTCCGGGCCGAAGTCGGCGAGAATTTTATCGCCCACCGCAATCACCGGCGCGAGCCGCTGTCCGGACAGGTTGACCATTTCCGTGAGCGCCTGGCTGTCGACAATCACGTTCAGGGTCTCGTATTTGATGCCGCGCGCATCAAGCCACGCGACAGCCTTGAGGCACCACGGGCAATACGGTTTGATGAAGAGGCGGATTTTCATGTTTGTTTGACGGTCCATTGCGCCGGGACTATACCAATTTGCCCGGCCGTTAAAAATAAAATGTGCCCGTCCGCTGCGTTTGACCACGCCAAAACAGGACTAGCCTTGGACAAGACCGGCATTGATATCCAGCGCAGCATCCCTATAATTTCTGGACAATAAATGATGCCATGCATCACACCACGCCAGCCAGAATCGACCGGAAACGCCTGATGTTCAGGCCTTGAATCATTCACCATGAGCACCGAAACCGCCATCTCCTGCAACGCCAGCGTCATCGGACGCGAGCAAATTCATCCGGAACTGATCGTGCTCCGCGTGCGGCCCGAGGGCAAGCTGTTTGAGTTCAAGCCCGGCCAATTCGCCGTGCTCGGTCTGCCCGGATCCGCCCCACGCGTGGCGGGAGCGGAAACCGAAACGCCCTCGCCCGATGCCGACAAGATGATCCGCCGCGCCTACAGCATTGCCTCCGCCAGCGTGGAGCGCCGCTATGTCGAGTTTTACATCACGCTCATCACCAGCGGCGGACTCACGCCGCGCCTGTTTGCTTTGAAACACGGCAGTAAGGTTTTTCTCGGACCGAAAGCCAGTGGCGTCTTCACGCTCGATCGCACGCCAGCCGGCAAGACCGCTGTGCTCATCGCCACCGGCACCGGCCTAGCGCCCTACGTTTCCATGCTGCGCACCATTCTGACGACCGAGACGAAACGCAAGTTCGTCGTCCTGCACGGCGCGCGTTACAGTTGGGATCTCGGCTATCGCGGCGAACTCGAAACCCTCGCCCGCCTGCGCCCGAACTTCACCTATATCCCCAGCATCACGCGGCCGGATCAGGATCAGCATTTCCTCGGGCGCATCGGGCGCATCCAGGCTATCCTGGAACAGGACGCGCTGGACAAGGACGCCGGCGTGAAGCTCGACCCGGAACACGCCGATGTCTTCCTCTGCGGCAATCCGGAAATGATCAAGGTCGTGACCGAGATGCTGGAGAAAAAAGGTTTCAAGCGCGGCGACAGCAAAAATCCCGGCAACATCCACGTCGAAGAATACTGGTGAATTTCGCCTTGTAGGAGTCGAGATGACGAGACTCAAAATGAAGAAGAAAAGTTAGAGACTCCTCACGTCGTCCCCTACAAATAAAAGGCCGCGCTCACATAGCCAGTGCTGCGCCTTGTGACACCACGGGCAACAGGATTGATTGAAGAGACGGATTTACATCTAAAGTTCAAAGGCATTCACAACTTCCTCTCCATCGATTGGTATTGAGGAAGCCGGATTTAAGACATTGCCGCACAACTTGCATTTTATTTCATCTGGCACTTTTAACAAGTCACCCTCCAGTTGGACGGCTGCGGATAAAAGTTCGGATAGCGACTTGCCTTGATAATGAACTTTCCCCAAATCAAGTCTGTAAAAAGTCCCTGTTTGCTTTCCATAATATGTAGAGAAATCACCACCCGGCCCGCCCGGTTCAAACATTTTGAATTCTGTCGGCAAACCACACTTTGGGCAATTTGCGTGACATAGTGAAATTGGAAGCCGCACCGGTTTCATCAATTCTATACGCCAATCTGCTTCTTGTAATCGTCCGGCGAGAGCAGTGCATTTAGTTCCGCTGCGTTGCTCAATTTGACTTTGTAAAACCAGCCGTCGCTGTCGGGTGCGGTGTTCACCAGCGCGGGATTGTCCACCGCGGCGGAATTGACGGCGGTGATTTCGCCGCTGACGGGCGAATAGATGTCGCTGGCGGTCTTGACGGATTCCACCACGGCGCAGGGTTCGCCGGCCTTGACCTGGCGCCCCACGGTAGGCAGTTCCACAAACACGATGTCCGTCAGCTCGGCCTGCGCGTGGTCGGTGATGCCCACGGTGGCGATGTCGCCGCTGACGCGGACCCATTCGTGCGATTTGGCGTATTTCAGGTCGGAAGGAATGTTGCTCATAAATTGTGCGGAAAGGTTACGCGGATTGGGCCGATTCACAAACCCATTTTTTGACACGGATTACACAGATTTACACGGATGCAGAAACGTGGATCAATCCGTGTGCATCCTTGTAGTCCGTGGCTAGAGAAACTGCGTCAGCAGACCCGGCACACAGCCGAACAGGATTACCAGCAGTGCCAGCAACACCAGCGCCAGAAACGTCAACAGCGGCACTTTGATGGCCGGCGCTTCCCCGGGAGCGTCCTCCACATATGCCGCCTTGAGCACCCGCAGGTAGTAGTAGAACGAAACCGCGCTCATGGCGATAGCTAGAATGACCAGCCACAGCAGGCCGAGGTTGGCACCGGCACTAACAGCAGCACTAAACAGGAAAAATTTACCAATGAACCCCGCGAGCGGCGGAATGCCGCCCAGGGAGAGCAGAAAAATCAGCAGGCACAGGGACAATCCCGGCGCGCGCCGGCTCAGGCCGGCGAAGTTCTTGATTGCGTCGCCACCGGTGGCTTCCTCCACGACCATCACCACACCAAAGGCGCCAATCGTCGTCAACGCGTAGGTAATGACATAAAACATCATCGCGCTCGCGCTGGCCGGCGTGTTGGACAACACACCGAGAAGCATGTAGCCGGCGTGTGCAATGGCGGAGTAGGCCAGCAGGCGTTTGACGCTGGATTGCACGATGGCGGTGAGATTGCCCAGCACCATCGAAAGCGCGGCGACAATGGCGAACACCGGCGTCCAGCCGGAAAGGTATCCGTGCCACACAGCGCTGCCTTCCGCGCCAACGAAGCCGAGCGTGAAAATCTTGGCGAGAACGTAGAAACTCGCGACTTTGGAACCGGACCCGATAAACGCCGCACTCGGCGTGGGCGCGCCTTCGTAAGCGTCGGGTGCCCACAAGTGGAACGGCACCGCAGCGACTTTAAAGCCAAAGCCGATGATGGTGGTCACCAACGCGACGAGCAGCAGCGGATCAAATCCCTTGCCGGCGATGCCGACGGCGATTTCGCGCAGATTGGTAGAGCCGGAAATACCATAGAGCAAACTGAAACCGAACAGCAGAAACGCCGCCGACATGCCGCCGAACAAAAAGTATTTCAGCGCCGCCTCGGCGGACTTCTCATTGTGCTTGTTGAAGGCGGTGAGGATGTAGAGCGCCAGACTGGCAAATTCCAGAGCAATGAAAACCATCAGCAAATCCTCGGTGCTGACCAGGAACATCAGGCCGATGGTGCCGAGCAGAATCAGCGAAAGATATTCGCCGACATGGTCCGTGAACCTGGCGGAGGTGGAAATCAGGATGGTGAAAACCGTCAGGGCAAGGATGGCGACCTTCACAAAGTCGGACGAGGGATCGACGACCATCAGACCGTTGAACAGGTTCGCTTCGGTGTGGCGCGTGAAGGCCAGCAGCGCGGCGAAGATACAGCCGAGAATGGAAAGCAGCGCGCCGACGTTGAAACGGGCGGCGATAGATTTCCCGCGCATCACGGTCACATCCGCACCGAGCACGATCAGCACCGTCACCGTCACGATGGTTTCCGGCGCGGCGAGCCTTAAGATTTCCAGATAGTTCACGGTGTTCATTGTGAACCTCCTTTCACCAGCAAGCGGGCAAACATTGAGAGCGGAGAGTTAAAACAGGGTTCAATCCAGTTCATCAGCAAGCCGGGGAAAAGTCCGACGACCAGCGATGCGCCGATTAGCATCACCGCGCCGAAACGCTCCGGGATGGAAATGGGGTTCAACGGATGAGCGTGGTCAACCGGCTTCGGCGGCGCGTCGGAGTAAAACCCTTTTTGGATGGCGCGCAGCGTGTAAGCCACACCGATGAGAATACCGAGGCCGGAGAGGATCGTCAGCTTCGGGAAGACGGTCCAGGCACCCATCAGCACTTGAAATTCGGCGACGAAGCCGCTGAAGCCAGGCAAACCCATCGAAGCAATGCCGGCGATGACAAACGTCACGCCCGCGAACGGCAGGAGTTTTCCCAGCTGCATGGTTTCGAGATCGTTGAAATCGCGAGTATGCGTACGGTCATAGACCATGCGGCCGACCACGCCGAACAGCAGGCCGGCGATGATGCCGTGCGAGAACATTTGCAGCACCGCGCCGTCCAGGCCGATGGTGTTGAGCGTCGCGAGGCCGAGCAGCACGAAGCCCATATGACTCACGCTGGAATAGCCGATGACGAATTTGAAGTCGCGCTGCACCAGCGCCACGCCCGCGCCATACACAATGCCGGCGACGGCGAGACAGGCGATTTCCCCCTGCCACATCCGCACGCCTTCGGGAAACATCACCATCGCCACGCGCAGACACCCGTAAGCGCCGAGCTTCATCACCACGCCGGCAAGCAACATGGAACCGGCGGTTGGCGCGGCGACGTGGCCGGTTGGCGCCCACGTGTGAAACGGCCACATGCCCGCAAGAATCGCAAAGCCAACGAACACCAGTGGAAACACCCAGTGTTGAAAGGCGATGGGGAATGCCACTTTGGATAATTCCAACAAATCCAGAGAGGCGTGGCCAAGCTGGCCTTTGGCCACGACCCACGCCGCAATCAAACCGATGAGCACCAGGTGGCTGCCGACGAAGGAATACAGCGCCAGCTTCATCGCGCCATATTCCTTGCGCGTACTACCCCAGCGCGCGATAAGAAAATATTTCGGGATGATCGTAAGTTCGTAAAACACGAACAGCAGCAGTACATCGAAGCTCAGAAACACGCCATACACCCCGCCGATGAGCGCGAGGTAGAAGGCGAAAAACTCCTTCGTCCGCTTCTCAATGTTCCACGAAAACAAGATTCCGCTGACGGCGGCGAGACCGGTCAGGACGACCAGCACCAAGCTGATGCCGTCAGCGGCGAGATAGTAATTCGCGCCGATACTGGGAATCCAAGGGGCTTTGACAATCGTGGCAACCTCGCCGGGATTGGCCTGCTGGATGGCACCGACAAAGGCCACCACGCAACCGGCGATGGCCGTGAGCAAGGCGACGATGCGGGCGGCGCGCTGCTGGTCGCGCGGCAGGAGCATCAGCACCAGCACCCCGAAAAACGTTATGTAAATGGTCCAGGCCAGCATGGTCAAATTTCCTATTTCCTATTTCCTATTTCCGATTTCCGATTTCCCGGAATCCAATCTGGGTTTATTCGTGTTCATCAGTGATCAAAAGTTTAATTGCTGCACGAGTTTCATTACCGTGGCATCCACCGCGCCCAAAATAAACTGGGGCCAGATGCCCAGCACAAACATCAGCGCAATACCCGGCAGCACCAGAAAACGTTCAGCGGTCGTGAGGTCGGGCATTTTCGCCCAGCGTGCGTTCAGCGGACCGCAGAAGACGCGCTGGATTAGCGTCAGCAGAAAAATTGCGGTGACGAGCAGGCCGATGGTCGAGATCGCCGCCGCCCACGGCGCCAGCGGGAACACGCCCTTGAAAATCAGGAATTCCCCGACGAAGCCATTCAAGCCCGGCAAACCGAGCGAGGAAAAAATCGAAATGCCCATCAGGCCGGTGAACACGGGAATAATTTTGCGGAGGCCGCCAAAATCATCGAGTCCGCGCAGGCCGCCGGAGCGTCTTTCCAAGAGCGCGACGAAGAGGAACAGCGCGGAGGCCGTGAGGCCATGGTTGAACATTTGCAGCAGCGCACCATCCAGCGCAGCGGCTTTTTGCAAATCAGAATTATTCACGCCGGTCGCGACGGCCGTCGCGGCGAACAGCGCCAGCAGACAGTAGCCAAGATGGTTGATGGACGAATAGGCGATGATGCGCTTGAGGTCACGCTGCGCGAACGCGGCGCAGGCGGAAAGCACGATGGTCGCCACAGCAAGCCAGAGCAGCAGCGTCAACACCTGCCGGATTTGGTCGGGGAAAATCGGCAGCAGAATCCGCAGGAAACCATAAACGCCCATTTTGGACATAACGCCGGTGAGCAGCATCGTGACCGGGCTGGGCGCTTCGGAATACGCGGCCGGCAGCCAGGTGTGGAACGGGATCAGCGGCACTTTCACCGCGAAGCCGAGAAACGCGCCAAAGAACACAATCAGGCCGATATTCTTCCAGCCAAAGGCCGCCTGCAGTTTGGTCGTGAGCACGCCGCTTTTGGCCAGGCCAGCGAGCTCAATGAAATCGAAACTGCCGGTCGCCAGACGGATCGCAAGAAAGCTCAATAGCAAGGCCACGCTGCCGACCATGGTGTAGACAAAAAACTGGGTCGCCGCCGGACCGCGCTTGGGGCCGCCCCAGAGTTTGATCAGGAAAAACGCGGGGATCAGGCCGAGTTCCCAGAACAGGAACCAGTGGAAAAAGTTCAACGCAGTGAACGTGCCGAACAAACCGGCTTGCAACCACAAAATGAGCGCGTGATAAACGTGCGGACGGTCGTCCATGCGCCATGAGGCAAGAATCGCCAGCGGCGTGACAATCGCCGTGAGCAAAACCATGAGCAGGCCGAGGCCATCCACGCCGAGGAAATATTGGATGCCGAGCGACGGGACCCAGTCAAACTGTTCAGAAAATTGAATTCCGCCTTGACTGGTGTCGAAATGCAGCCACAGGCAAAGCGCGCCGCCAAGTCCGACCAAGCTGGTCGCCAGCGCCAGGCCGCAAACGAGATTTTTTCGGTCCGCGCCAAGACCGGCGATGACAATGCCGCCGATGAAGGGGACGAGCGTAAGAATGGTTAACCAGTGATTCATGCTTTGCGCCCCCAAATCAGGAAAATGATCAACGCCACCAGCGCGACGCCGATGACGCGGAGATAAGTTTGCACGCGGCCGGTTTGCAGTTTGGAAAGTCCGCCGCCGCTTTCGCGCAGCGCTTCGCAGCCGGTATCAAAGCCGAGGTTGACGAAATATTCATCCGTCAACCGGTAGAGCCAGGCCAGGCCGACGGTGATGTATTTGACGAGCATGACAGCGCCACCAAAAATCCATCGATCGGCAAAATCGCACAGCCACGCGGCGAAGGCGTTGAACCGGATGACGGTCCCTTCGTAGATTTCATCAATGAAATACTTGTTTTCGAGCACTTTATAGAAAAACGGCTGCGCGGCTTCCAAAACATCCTTTTCCGCCACCGTTTTGCGGGGGCGTTTGCCGTAGAGGAACCAGCCGAGGCCGAGGCCGGTGAAAACAATCGCCGCCGACGCAATCATCAGACCAAGCGTGCCGGGTTCGGTGAGCTTGCTTAAATCAAATTTAAATTCCTCGCCGGTAAGGTAGCCGTCAAACCACGGCCAGGCGGGCGTACCGACGAAGCCCAATAAAATGGCAAACCCCGCGAGGATGACGAGCGGAACGGTCATAACGGCGGGGCTTTCGTGCGGATCGTGGCTGGATTCGGAGGCATGGGAATGAGCGTGCGCGGAGGGGGTGCCTGCTTGCTGATGACCACGGTAGTTGCCGAAGAAAACCAGCGCAACCTGCCGCGTCATGTAGAACGCCGTGAACAGCGCGCCGGTGCAACCCAGCAAAAATGGAATGTGCGACACCGGCCAGTTGTGCGCGGAATGGAGAATTTCGTCCTTGCTCCAGAAACCGGAGAAGAACAATGGGAAACCCGCAAGCGCCAACATGCCGACGGCATAGACCGCGAACGTGACCGGCATATATTTTTTCAGCCCGCCCATTTTGCGGACGTCCTGCTCCTCATGGCAGCCGTGGATGACCGAGCCGGAGCCGAGGAACAGCAGCGCCTTGAAAAATGCGTGCGTAATGAGATGGAACATGCCGACCGCCACGCCACCGACGCCGAGACCCATCATCATGTAACCGAGCTGCGAAACGGTGGAGTAAGCGAGGATCCGCTTGATGTCGTTCTGCGCGACGGCGATGCTCGCTCCGAAAATCGCGGTGATGGCACCAACCCAAGTTACAATAATGAGCATTGGTGTTGTATCAAGCCACATTGTTCCATGCAATAAAGGTGATTGCGCCATCAGGGGATACACACGGGCAACGAGGAATACGCCGGCGGCAACCATCGTTGCCGCGTGGATCAAGGCGGAAACCGGCGTCGGGCCTTCCATCGCGTCCGGCAACCAGACATGCAATGGGAATTGACCTGATTTACCGACCGCACCAAGAAAAATTAAAAAGCCAACCACAGTAGAAACAGCAAAGCCGCCGATAGTGACTTGGGTAGCCATTTTCACGAGTTGCGTGCTTTCCATGCAGCCGTGACCGCCATCATAAAAATTCAACGTGCCGGTTTGCGCGTAGAGCCAGACCATGCCAAGCAGCAGGCCAAGATCGCCAATGCGCGTGGTGATGAAGGCTTTCTTCGCCGCCGCCGCCGCGCTCGGTTTGTGATACCAAAAACCGATGAGCAGATAGCTGGTCAGGCCGACGATTTCCCACGATACGAAAAAAAGAAACAAATTGTTGGCAATGACGACGCCGAGCATTCCCGCCGCGAACAGCGCGAGGAAGCAAAAGAACCGCATGAAATTCTCGTCGTGCGCCATGTAGCCGACGCTGAAGATGAAAATCAACATGCCGACGAACGTCACCATCACGAGCATGATGGCGGTCAGGGGGTCGAGCACCCAGCCAAGGTCCATCCATTGCCCGCCGAATTGGATCCACGGAAAGCTAAAGACTTCGCGAAACACGCCCTCGCCATGGTGGCCAAGCGTGGCGCTAAACGCGCAGAGCGAAAGCAGGAATCCGACAGCCAACGAGCCGATGGCGAGCGTGGCCGCAAGCTTGCGCGCCGGCTGTTTGTTGACGGCGATAATCCCGGCGGCAAATAGAGGCAGCGCCGGAATCAGCCAGAGATTTTTGACAATCCAGATCATCCCTTCAGCTCCTTTACTTCATCCAAATTGGAGGTTTTTTTGTGGCGGTAAATCGCGATGACGAGCGCAAGGCCGACGGCGGCTTCCGCGCCGGCGAGCGCCATGGAGAAAAGCACGAACATAAATCCGGTCAGCGCCTCGGGGTGCGGGCCGAAGCGCCAAAACGCGATGAAATTGAGGTTGGCCGCGTTGAGCATCAGCTCAATGCCGATGAGCACGAGAATGGCGTGCCGCCGCGTGACCGCGCCGGCGAAGCCGATGGCGAACAGCAGCGCGGAAATTAAAAGACAACCTTGGAGCGCAGTCATGATTCCCTCCCGGCAGTTTCGCTTTTTGATGACTCTTTCAAAGCGATAATGACCGCACCGATCATCGCGGCGGTCAGCACCAGACCAATGATTTCGAGCGGTAAAACAAATTTCGTCATTAACGCATCACCGACATTTTTGACGGTCGCCACAGGCGCGGGCGGATTTTCTTTTGGAATCGCCGAACTGTTAAGCACCGCCCAGCCCAGCAGGGTGAAAACCATGGCGGAAATAGCGATACCGGCCATCCAGCCGGAGGTCAGCACACTGTTTTCGGGGGCTTCGCCGCTGCGCGTCAGCAAAATCGCAAATACGATAAGGATGGCGATGGCGCCGACATAAACCAAAATCTCCGCGAACCCGACGAACTGCGCGTCGAGCTGTAGATAAAGCGCCGCAATGCCGGTGAAAGAGACCGCCAGCGCCAACGCGCAATGCACGAGATTGCGCAAGCTCATCGCGGACGCGGCGGCGAACAGCGTCACGATGGCGGTGAGGATGAAAAATATAGACATCGTTAAAAGGTTGAAAAGTTGAAACGTTGAATCGGCAAAGCGGCATACGGCCCGGAGAGTTTTCTACGACGCAACCATTCAACCATTTGGCAAGTTTCGTTTTTCATTCCGCGTAGCGATAAATGCGTTTGCCGAGTTTTTGGTTGTGCATCAGGCCGCGACCGAGAATGACATACGCGCCGAAAATAATCGTGGAGCAAACCAACCACCGCTGCCAGTCGGCGGCCATGTAATGCCAGAGGCCGGCGACGAGGATGTTGATAAGCGCGAGCGGCAGCATGAATTTCCAGGCGAAGTTCATCAGTTGATCCATCCGCAAACGGGGCAACGTGGCGCGAATCCAAATGAAGACGAACACAATCGCCATCAGCTTCGTGAAAAACCAGACATACGACGGAATCCACGTCAGGAAGGACACCGGCGACGTCCAGCCGCCAAGAAAGAGCGTGATACCGAGGCCGATGATGGCGAACATGCCGAGGTATTCACCGAGGAAAAACAGCGCGAACTTGAAGCCGGAGTATTCCGTAAAATAGCCGGCGATGATTTCGGATTCGGCTTCGGGCAAATCGAACGGCGTGCGGTTGGATTCGGCGAGTGAGGCAATGAAGAACAAAATGAACCCAACCAGGCCCCACGGTGTGAACACAAACCAGTGTGCGATGCCAAAAGTATATTGGTTTTGATGGGCAATGATGGCGTTCAGGTTCAGCGAGCCGACGACCATCACCACCGTCACGGCAGAAAGGATGAGCGGGATTTCGTAGCTGACCATCTGGGCGATGGCCCGCATTGCGCCGAGCAGCGAATATTTGTTACGGCTCGACCAGCCGGCCATGAAAACGGAAAGTTCCACCGCGCCGCCGACGGCGAAGAAAAAGAGCAGGCCAGCATCGTAGTCGGTGACGGTCATGTTTCTGCCGAATGGCAGCACCGCGTAAGCCAGCAGCACGGGAATCAGCATCACTACCGGCGCGAGGAAGTGGACAATTTTGTCCGCCGCCCGCGGCACGATGTCTTCCTTCGTGAGCATTTTCACGCCGTCAGGAATGAACTGGCCAAAACCGGCGAGACGGATTTTCGTGAACGGAATGCCGACCCGGTTGGGGCCATAGCGGTTCTGGATGCGGCCGATGCCTTTGCGCTCGAAAATGGTGGTGACGGAAAACACGGCGGGAAAAACCGACAAAATAAAAGCGATGCAAATCAAGGACGACGCCAGTGAACGCCACGCTTCCGGCACAAAGCTCACCAACCAGTGCAGGGCGGTCACAAAGATTTGATCAAGTTTGTCGAACATTTGTTTCGTTCTTAAAAGTTATTTTGCCGGCGGCGGGGGAGGCGTTGGCGCCGGTGCCGCGATTGGGACCGTGGCTGCTGCTGCTGCAGCTTTCGCCTTCGCTTCGGCATCTGCTTTTAATTTTGCTTCAGCGGCGGCTTTGGCTTTGGCCTCGGCTTTGGCTTTTTCGCCGGCAATGACCGCATCCGATTCAGCAGCATCCTGCGGATGCATCTTCTGGTAATAAGTGTTGGACTTGGCCAGTTTATCCTTAGTCAGCAGCAACCCGCCGAAGCGGTCGTCGGTGCTCAATTCAAACTTGGTGTCCATCTTGATGGACTCAAACGGGCAGACCTCGACGCAAATCTGGCAGCTCATGCAGACGGAGATATCAATGTCGAACGTGAGCGGATAAATCTGCGGCTGACCCTTGTAATCGGGCTTCTTGTCCTTGCTCTTGACGATGTAAATGCACTTGGGTGGACATTCCTTCTCGCAAATCTGGCAAGCCACGCAGCGCAGGCCTTTTTCCCAATCGTCGCCGTCATAAACGAGGAAAGGAAATTGCCGGGTGTTTTCTTTTTGCGCCAGGTGCTCTTCGGGATATTGCACGGTAGTCAGGCGTTCCTTGGAGACGTAGCTCCCGAAGAAATTCCTGGCGGTCACCGCCATGCCTTTGATGATTTGCTCGCCTAACATGGTTGCACCCTCAAATCGGTTTTCATCGGTCCACCTCACCAAGCACAATGTCCACGCTGCCGAGAATAACCACGGCGTCGGAAATTCGGTGACCGAGGCACATGTCTTCCAAAATGGTCAGATTGACGAAACTTGGCGGGCGCACGCGGTAGCGATACGGATTTGGCGAACCGTCGCTGATGAGATAAAATCCGAGTTCGCCTTTCGGGCCTTCGACGCGACCGTATACTTCGCCGGGCTTCGGGCGAAAACCGCGCAGCTTCGATTTCGGGTCCATGACCGGTCCAGCCGGAATGTCGCGCAACGCCTGCTCCAATATTTTGATGCTCTCGCGCATCTCCAATACACGCACCATGTAACGGTCGTAAATGTCGCCGTGCTCGCCGACCGGCACTTGGAAATTGAACCGGCTATAAATCCCGTATTTGTCCACCTTGCGGAGGTCGTAGTTCACCCCAGCGGCGCGGAGCATCGGACCGGTAATGGACGCATTGATCGCGAGTTCTTTCGGCAATACGCCGACGAATTGCGAACGCGCGAGGACGATTTCGTTTTCGGTAAGAAAGGTGCCGAACTCATCGAGAAACTTGCTGTAGTTGCTGACCACCGTTTTCGTCTGCGCAATCCACTCATCATTGACGTCCACGCGGACACCGCCAAAACGCATGTAATTGCACATCATCCGCGCGCCGCTGACGGACTCGAAGAGGTCGAGGATCTTTTCCCGTTCGCGAAAGGCATACATCATCGGCGTGCCGAGCGCGCCCATGTCCTGCACAAAAAAACCGATCAAACACGTGTGATTCTGTAGGCGCGTGAGTTCGGCCATGATGACGCGGATATATTCAGCGCGTTCCGGAACCGCCAAGCCGGCAAGCTTCTCGACCGTGAGCGCGTAAGCCCAATTGTTCGTCATCGAACAGAAATAATCCAGCCGGTCGGTGTAAGGCATCGAAGCGAGATACGAAATGTTCTCGCCGATTTTCTCGTGGTTACGGTGCAGATAGCCAAACACCGGCTTGAGTTTCACCACCGTTTCGCCGTCCAGCACGACGTCCATGCGGAACACGCCATGCGTGGATGGGTGATGCGGCCCCATTGAGATTTCCAGCAGCTCACCAATGGGCGTGCCGCTCTCGTCGAGCTTCGGCTTCACTTCGTAACTTTTCGGCGGGATGGCGGCAATTGCGCTCACACTTTCACCTCCGCTTTCGGCTCAACCGGATAATGTTTTTTCGCCTCCACCAAAACTTCATCGTGGGGCGTTGGCTCGTATTCAAAATCGTCCGGCGCGATGTAATCGCGGCGCATCGGGAAGCCGACAAATTCGTCCCACATCAAAATGCGGCGTAAATCGGGGTGACCGTCAAAAATCACGCCATATAAATCATAAACCTCGCGCTCCTGAAATTCCGCGCCGCGCCAAAGCGGCGTCAGTGATGGCAAATGCGTCTGGTCCGCGCGATTTTCCGTGCGCAACCGCAGCACGACCGGCCCATGCTTCAGCGCCATGGAATAGAGATGATAAACCACCTCGAGATAGCCGGGGCGGATGGTCTTATTGACTTCTTCGACTTCCTTTTCCACGCCGTCCACGACTTGCTTCACCCTGGTTTTTTCGGTGAGTTCCTTGTCCGGCCAGTCAACGCCGGTGACATTTGAGCAATAATCCAGCTTCAACTGCGCGTCGTCGCGGAGAAATTTCGCGATCAGGAAACCATTTGCCGCATCCACAAGCAATGAACGCTCACCAGCCGGACATTCGTTCGCGACGATATCAATCTTAGCAGACGGCAATGCGGCTTCGATACGTGCTTTGATTTGTTCGAGCGTTTCCATTTTTTATCAGGAACCCTTGAAACCATGAATTTCTTCCTCATGGTTTCCTGGATTCCTTATATTTATTTTCTAGTCATTATCGGCGGCTGCCAGACTTCGGGATTTTTCGGGGGCTCCAAATCGTGTTCACCGTATGCCGGCACCGGATATTCGCCGTCAACTTCGGCGTTTAAATGGCGCGGGCGATTCGGGCCAGTGAGATCCTGGTTCCGGATTTTTTCCTGCAACGTCATGATCGCGTGAATCAGCGCCTCCGGGCGCGGCGGGCAGCCGGGAATCGCCACATCCACCGGCAGATAACGGTCAATGCCCTTGAGAACGTTGTAGCCCTGCTTGAACGGCCCTCCGGAAATCGCGCACGCGCCCATGGCGATGACGTATTTCGGCTCCGGCATTTGGTTGTACAGGCGCACGACCAGCGGGGCCATTTTTTTGGTGACGGTGCCGGCCACGATCATCAAATCCGCCTGGCGCGGCGACGGCCGGAAGACTTCCGCGCCAAACCGCGCGAGATCGAAGCGGGACATTGACGCCGCCATCATCTCAATGGCGCAGCAGGCGAGCCCGAACGTCAGCGGCCACACGGAGTTCGCGCGGCCCCAATTATACAACTCCTGCAACGACGTCACATAGACCCCCTGCTTCTGCAATTCACTTTTCAGGCCTTCGTCAATCATGGCAATCCTTTCCGGCGTCAGCGCCAGGTCAAAAATCCTTTCCGCCAGGCCCAGACCAAGCCTTCCACCAGCAGGACCAGAAAAATAATCATCGCCACGAACGCGCCGACTGTCAGGCCGGTGAAGGAAACGGCAAACGGCAGCAGAAAAATCGTCTCCACGTCGAACACCAGGAAAATGATGCCGTATAGGTAGTATTCCGAACGGAAATGAATCCAAGCGTCACCCTTGGAGGCAAGGCCGCATTCGTAAGTGTCATTCTTGTCCTGGCCCGGTTTCCGGGGCGAGAAGAAATGAGCCCACGCCCACGCCGCCGCGAGCGGTGTCAGCGCAAAGCCCACGGCCGCCACCATTAGCAAAACCAAGACCAGATAAGGATTTTGATTCGGTTCCATCGTCAACCTCCCCATTTTGATCAATTGCGATCAGTCCGGCTTTGCAGAAATTGCCATTTACTAAACAAAAGAAGACAAGCCAGTGCCAGTAAGCTGTTGGTAAATGAAGGGGCAGGCGGTGGGAGTCAAGTGGAAGCGGAACGGGCTTGGCGAGCGGCAGGTGGCAGGTGGCAAGTGCGAGGGAGTAATTCCGTCCCCGGAAAAATTGGGACTTTTCTATACCAAAAAACGGCTGTTTTTTCGCAGGCTAAATGTTTGGCCTCAATTGAAGCCACTTTATGCTACTTTATGCTACTTTAACCCACCTTAATTTAAAATTTTTGAATCTGGCATCGCTTTTTTCCGGATCAGCTTGGCTGAGGTGGACACAAATGAAGCGACCGGACCCAAACCAGACCCACCCCGTTCCCAAGAAAATGAGATTTTCGAATAACCAGCGATTCAGACACAAAACTGAGCCAAATTGACCCAATCCGTGTCCTACGTACGACTTCCAGTTCGGCGGCGACGCGATTCAAAGCCCAGACTAGGTGTGGCCTCGGACTTTACCTTTTCTTTACCAGGTTGCGGGCCAACTTTTGTAAGTGCTTGATAGAGCATCTGGAACTTTACCTTTTCTTTACCAAAAAAAGTTTTTGGAAGGTAAAGTTTCAAAAAAAATGACTAAGGTTTGGAGTTCATCTTGGGATTACCTTGACTGGCGAATATGACCAAACGTGACCAAAATATAAATTTGAGAAACTGCTTTTGGCGACGAGGGCATAGTCCGCCACCTTTATTTCGGGATGCGGAGGAGCAACCAACTGCAGGCCGAGCCAGGCACGGGAAACCGGTGCGAAAAATTACCCCGAACGGCAGCTAAGGGACCCAACCGAATGGAACCCGCCGGCATTTAGATCAGACCGGACATGTCAAAGAACGGTTGCTGGGAATGCTAAAATGACGAACCCACCAGCGGGAAAAGTCTATTAGATGGAAAGGTTTCGACAAGGGATATTTTCAATAAATATTGTTTCCCGACTTGAGAAGGCTACTGGATTAATTACATGCGCGACTTGGGCAAGTCAGGCCGAGGAAGGGTTGGCTTTGTAGATCGGCTTGGCCACCACCACGGCAGCGCAGCGTTTACCGCGGATCTCGATCTCGATTTTCGTGTCTACTTTGGCCCATTCCGGCGGGACATATCCCAAGCCGATGCCGACATTGAGCGACGGGCTTTGCGTGCCGCTGGTGACAATCCCGACACCCCTACCGTCTGCCCAAATCGGATAGTGCGGGCGTGGCGGCGCGGATTTGTCGGTCATCTTGAACGCAACCAGTTTTTTCTTCACGCCATTTGCCTTCTGGTCCGCAAGCACGGCGCGACCGGTGAACTCGCCCTTGTCCAGCGCGACAAAAAATCCAAGCCCCGCTTCAATAGGCGTGGTCTGCTCATCCAATTCATGCCCGTAAAGCGGATAGCAAACTTCGGTGCGCAGCGTGTCGCGCGCACCAAGTCCGCAGGGTCTGACCCCGAACGGCGCACCAACGGTAAGTATTTTATCCCACAAATGCTGGATGGCGGAATCCGGGCCGAGAATCTCAAAACCGTCCTCGCCGGTGTAGCCAGTGCGGGCCGCAAGGACGTTGTGATGCTCAAGATGAAACCCGGCAATCTGGTTTTTCTTCAATCCGGTGACGGCTTCCACCTTGAAAACCGAGGCGGACGCACCGGGAACGCATTGATTGATGAACTCTTTCACCTTCGGCCCCTGCACGGCGATGGCGGCATAATGGTGGGAGGCGTCGGTGAGATTTAGTTCGCCTCCGGAAAATTTCGCCGCCTGCGCCTGCAACCACGCTACATCGGGCTCGATCCGCGAGGCGTTGATGATGAGCAGGTAGACGTCCGCAGACAAACGATAGGCGTAAAGGTCATCAATGACACCGCCGCGTTCATTGCACATCAGGGTGTACTGGCCCTGGCCGGAGGCAAGCTTCCGTAGGTCATTGGTAAGCGTACGATTCAGAAATTCCGCCGCGCCTGCGCCACTGACCGTGACTTCGCCCATGTGCGAGATGTCGAAGATCCCGGCGGCGTTGCGAACGGCGAGGTGTTCGTCGGTGATGCTGGTATATTGCACCGGCATTTCCCAGCCGCCAAAATCGATGAGTCGGGCGCCGCTCTGCTGATGCGCGGCAATGAGCGCAGTGCGTTTCAACATAAGTTTGTGCCCATAGGAAACACTTTATCAAAGCCGGATAAAAGACAAAACAAACTGGATCAGGCCGGAGCAACTCTGGGTTGGAGCAATCAAGATTCCAGTCGCGCCAAAAACTCCTGCGCCAATAATTCATAAGCAGCTGAGCCGGCGCTGTATTTGTCGTATTGGATGATTGGCTGGCCGAAGCTGGGCGCCTCGGCCAGCTTCGTCGTGCGGGGAATGACGGTCTCAAACACTTTTGCGCCGAGCTGATTGCGGACTTCGCCGACGACTTCATTGCACAACTTTGTGCGACCGTCAAACATCGTCATCACCACGCCAAAAATGTCCAGGCGGGGGTTGACGCCGGCGGCACGGAGCTGGCCGAGCACACGGTTCATCATCGAGATGCCTTCGAGCGCGTAATACTCGCATTGCAGCGGTACGAGAATGCCGTCGCAGGCGGCAAAGGCGTTAAGCGTGAGAATCCCCAGCGACGGCGGGCAGTCGACCAGCACCACCTCAAATTGTCCGCCGGCGATGACCGGCTGGAGCGCCAGGGCGAGCCGCTGCAAATAATTTTCCAGCCGGGACAGTTCGAGGTCGGCGGCGCACAAATCCACCTCGCTGGGAATGACGGAAAGCCTTTCGTAAGCCGTGGATTTAATTTTGTCAAGCAAGGCGCCTTCGCCGAGCAAAACGCGATAGGCACTGGCACCCTCGATTTTTTCCAAGCCGACACCGCTGGTGGCATTGGCCTGCGGATCCAGATCGAAGAGCAGGACGGATTTGCCAGCCGCCGCGAGGCAGGCGGCGAGATTCACGGCGGTGGTGGTCTTTCCCACGCCACCTTTCTGGTTGGCTACGGCGATAACTCGGGTTGGCACTGCCGCATTAAATGAAAAGCGCGGTGGCGATTCAAGCGCACACCGCGCAAAAGAGGAAATATTTTGGCTTAATGACCGGCGGGCGCGAAACCCACCGGCTGGAACAAGGAGCCGGATGCGGGCTGGCCGAACAATGTGGCCACCGGCTGCAGGCTGGTCACCGGATTGGTGCTAGCAACGATGCCAGATGAATCGGTGGCCGCAACCAACACCGGCGCGTTCATGGTAGCCGCGGAACCGGCCGGGGTGGCCGCCAGACCGGAAGCGGTGATGAGATTTTGAGAGGCGACGTCGGAACGTTCAGAAAAAAACACGACCAAAACCAGCAAGAGGCAAAGACTGGTGGCAAAAGCCCCGACCAAACCGGGCCGGGTCTCAAAAATACGGAGCAAGTTCACCACCCACGGCGCTTCGATCTGGAGCCGTTCGAGGTAGGTCTGTTTGCCGCCGGCCTCACCGGACCGGATGCGCGAAATAACGTCGCCGGAAAAATGATTGAAATAGCCGGGCGGCGGAACCTCGTGCCGCTTGAGCTTCAGCAGCCGTTTCACATCTTCAAAATTTTGTTCAGTCTGATTCATGTTGATTTCGCGTATTCGGCCAAGTAGCCCTGCAGTTGCTGCCGCGCATAATAAAGCCGCGACCGCACCGTGCCGATGTTGCAATCCAATATTTCCGCAATTTCCTCGTGCGACAGCCCCTGCACGTCATGCAACACCACTACCATTCTGTGAGGTTCTGACAGCTTCATCAGGGCTTCGTTCAATTTTTTTTGCAGCTCTGCGAGGCCGGCTTCCCGCAGCGGCGTCTTGTCCGAAATCAGCGCCACCAGATCGGGATTGTGCTCGGTGTTGAAATCAAGGTCGTTCAGGCTGAAATGATGCTTGTTCCGGCGCTGCTTGAGGAAATTGATGGTCTTGTTGACGGCGATGCGATAGAGCCAGGTGTAAAAACTGGAGCCTCCCCGGAACGATTTCAACGCCTGAAACGCCTTGATGAACGAGTCCTGCGCGAGGTCGTTGGCATCCTCGTGGTTGGAGGTCATGTGATAAAGCGTCGCGTAAATCCGCTCCTGATAACGCTTCACCAGTTCGTCGTAGGCATCGAGGTCGCCGCGCTGCGCCCGGCGCACCAGATCCCCCTCCAGCATCCCGGTCGGAGTGCTGGCATCCGGCGTGGCACCTGTTTCTGACATAATCATTGAGCCAAAAGGCTTAATTGCTGGCTTTTTTCAATGTTTGATTGCATTTTGATTGACGTTTTCTCGCCGTGACGCCATACTTGGCTTTGCAAGAGAACATAAACGAAAGAACAAACCATGAAAACTAAAAACACCAGATCGCCCGGTTCGTTGCTCGTGCGCGGAATAAATTATTACGCCTTTTGGCGCGTCAAAGGCACGGACGGCAAGACCAAAGCCATCTGCCGGGCGTTGCGCGACGAAAACGGCGCGGCCATCACAACGAAGCCGGAAGCCGAAAAAGCAAAGGCGCGGCTCATGGATATTGTCAGCAAACAAAACGAAGTCGCTTCTCTGCGCTCAATTCAACACGCCATTGACGACAAACAAACCGAGATTGATCGTTTGAAGGACGAGCAAAACCCGCCGCTGGCCGTGGCGCAAGCTTGGGCGGCTTTCCTGCGGTCAACGGAGCGGCACGATTGCGGCAAGTCAACGCTGGTTTCGTATGAATCATGCTGGTCGCGGTTCGAGACCTGGGCGCAACGCGAACACCCGGAAGCCGCTTTGCTCCGCGACATCACCAGCGAGATCGCCAATGAGTATTTACAAAGCTTGAATCACGGCAAGGTCGCGCCGCGAACCTTCAACGCCCACTTGCATTTTTTGCGATATTTTTTCCGCGTGTTAAAGACGGAAGCGCGATAGAAGGACAAGGAAAACGTCTGGAAAAAAGCCAAGTCCAAAGCCGGCATCATTCTTTCTCGACGCGAATTGACCGTCGAGGAATTGAAAAAGGTTTGTGACGCGGCGACCGGTGGCATGAAGCTGGCATTTGCCATCGGCCTTTACACCGGCATGAGGCTTGGCGACGTAGCGACGTTGAAATGGGGCGAAGTGGACTTGAAACGGCATCAAATCCGACGTGTGCCAAATAAAACCGCTCGTCGTATGCCGCAAGCCATCACTATTCCGATTCATCCGATGCTGGGCGCCATGTTGGCCGACATTCCCGTCAACGAGCGAGACGCCGTTTATGTCCTTCCGGATTGGGCAACCATATACAAGCGGGCGCGAGGAAAGTTGACGCAGAAAATTCTAAAGCATTTTGAGAATTGCGGTATCAAAACCACCGAGGCGCGAGAAGTTGGCGCACGGGCGCGGGTAGTCGTCGGCTTTCATTCGTTGCGTCATACCTTCGTCAGCATGGCTCGGGAAGCGGGCGCACCGCTGGCCGTGATCGAGGGACTTGTGGGGCATCATTCCGTGAGTCTGACGCGGCATTATACGCACGTCAGCGAATCGGCTTCACAAAATGCCATCGGGCTTTTGCCGTCATTGAACGGCGACACGGCTTTACCGGCTGGCATTTCCGCCCGTAATGAAATGCTCCGCGAGATCATCGCCAGCATAACGGTGGAAAATTGGCGGGATAAAAAAGCTGCTGCGCTGGCGATACTGGCAACCGCAACGAATTAAAATCCCGCCCCCACCCCCACCCCGCAGCCCTAGCTTCACTGGCTAGGGCATTTTTACCTCCAAGCCAAGACAAGCCGCACAGGGCAAACGCACACCAGCGGACAACGTCGCGAGAAATACCTGCGGCGGTTGCTTCGGTTGACTCGAAAATTCAAGTTCCAGAAATGAAGGCGGTCAGGGATTCCCCGGAAAT
>CAIQEI010000085.1 GCA_903870815.1 uncultured Verrucomicrobia subdivision 3 bacterium | reverse complement strand
GCGGCCACGGCGGACATCCGGCAGTTGCGCGCGATTCCCTGGGTGTTTTCGTGGACGCAATCGCGGCACCTGATTTCGGCGTGGTATGGCGTCGGCTCGGCCCTGAAGGAATTTGCTGAACGGGAGCCGGACGGACTCGAACAGCTCCGCAAAATGTATCGCCGCTGGCCGTTTTTCCGCACCGTGCTGGATAACGCCGAAGTTTCGCTCGCCAAAACCGATCTGGGCATCGCCCGCCAATACGCCGCCCTGGTCGAATCCGCCGAGGTGCGCACAACAATCTTCGGGCTGATCGAAGCTGAATATGCGCGTTCGGTGGAATTGGTACTGGCCATTAACGAGCGCAAGGAACTTTTGGAAAACCAGCCGACCTTGGCGCAATCCATCCGGCGGCGCAATCCGTATGTGGATCCGCTGAACTATTTGCAAATTCGTTTCCTGTCGGTCTGGCGCAAGGCGAATGAGGCACAGCGCACGGAGCAACTGCGTCGCTTGCTGGCGCTCACCGTCAAGGGCGTTGCCGCCGGCATGAAAAGCACCGGTTAATTATGCACGAGACTTACGATTCAGAATTCCAGCGCCAGCGCGCGTCGGAAAAGTATCCTGTGCGGCTCGGCATCATCGGCGGGGGTCAGTTGGCGCGGATGACGGCGATCGCAGCATTGCCATTGGGGGTTGATGTCGTGGTGTTGGAAAAGAATCCGCACAGCCCGGCTGCTCGCCTCTCGCCGGATTCCGTGGTTGGCGATTGGAGTGATCCCGGGACGCTAAACAAATTCGCCGAACGCTGCGATGTGGTCACCTTGGAGAACGAGTTCGTGGACGCGGCAGCGCTCGAGAATTTGGAACAGGCCGGGCACAAGGTGTTTCCCAGTGCTGCGTGCCTTGCGCTGACGCAGGACAAGCTCAAACAAAAGCAGGCCTTGCAAAACGCGGGACTCGCCGTGCCGAAGTTCCGGGCAGTGGTTTCGCCGGCCGAAATTATTTCGGCGGCCAGCCACTTTGGCTGGCCGCTACTTTTGAAAACCCGCCGCAATGGTTACGACGGCAAAGGCAATTTCACTTTAAAATCGGAATCGGACATCGCGGCCGGCTGGCAGGCTTTGGGCGGTGACCAGAATGACTTGATGGCCGAAGCCTTTTTCCCATTCGTGAAAGAACTGGCCGTCATTGTCACGCGCGGACGCGACGGGACCATGGCGGTGTATCCGGTTGTGGAGACGGTCCAGCGCCAACACGTCTGCCACGTTGTCAAAGCGCCCGCGCAGGTGTCCGAGGATGTAGTCCGGCGCGCGACTGCGCTGGCACGTAATGCCGTTGAGTCCGTTGGCGGAGTGGGGAGTTTCGGCGTCGAAATGTTTTTATCCTCGACGGATGAAATTGCCATCAACGAACTGGCACCGCGGGTGCATAATTCCGGTCATTATACCATCGAGGCGTGCGATTGCTCGCAATTTGAGAATCACGTTCGCGCCGTGCTGGGCTGGCCGTTGGGAAATCCACTCATGGTCGCGCCGGCGGCGGTGATGGTAAATCTGCTCGGCCGCGAGAAAACTTCAGGCCGGCCCCGCGGATTGGAGAACGCGCTGCAGCTGACTGGTGTCCGGTTCCATGTTTACGGCAAAATGACGAGCGGTCCGGGACGGAAGATGGGACACATTACCGTGCTGGAAAATTCAGTTGAAAAAGCGCAAGTCATCGCCGAACGGGCGGCGAAGGAAATATGCTTTGGAGCCCAATTATGAAAGCGAAGAATTCACCGGCGGTCGGCATTATCATGGGGAGCGATACGGACTGGCCGACCATGGAAGCCGCTTACAAAGTCTGCCAGGAGTTTCAAATCCCGTGTGAAGTCCGCGTGGTTTCCGCACATCGCACGCCCGACGACATGGCGCGCTATGCGAAGTCAGCACACAAACGCGGACTTCGGGTCATCATCGCCGGGGCGGGCGGTGCGGCGCATCTGCCGGGAATGGTTGCAAGTCACACACCGCTTCCGGTCGTAGGCGTTCCGGTGGAAAGCAAAAGTTTGAAAGGTTTGGATTCGCTGCTGTCCATCGTGCAAATGCCGGGTGGAATTCCGGTGGCAACCGTCGCCATCGGCGGTGGGAAGAACGCAGGTTTGTTGGCCGTTTCCATCCTCGGTGCCAGCGACCAACGCTTGCAAGCAGAAGTGATTGCCTTCAAAAGGAAATTAGCCGCGGAATCACGCAAACGTGGTCGCAATCTTAGAATTAGCTTAAATCAATAATCCCGCCACACATCGTTGCCCAATCAATAACGGAACTCAAAAAAATGATATTTGAAGTGGTGCACCCATCAGGAGTTGAACCTGAAACCTGCTGATCCGTAGTCAGCCGCTCTATCCAATTGAGCTATGGGTGCAGCCAAAAGGGTTCATAGAATAACCGTCCGGTGCCCGCTGGCAAGATTTTTCAAGGTGCGATTTGCGACGTCGGTGGGCTTTGGGCTTCGGAAATTCTCGTGTCGAAAACTTTTCGGCGTCGGCACCGCAGCTGTTCCCGCCGCCCCCCAGCACCGACCCTCAGCCCTGACCCAACTTCCGGGATTTCTCCGTCGCGGCGCGGACGGCGCTCATCACGGTGGCGCGCAGCTTCCCTTTTTCCAATTCATGCAAACCCTCAATCGTCGTGCCACCGGGGCTCGTCACCTGGTCTTTCAAAGCGCCCGGGTGCTGGCCGGTTTCCAAAACCATCTTCGCGCCGCCCAAGACGGTCTGCGCGGCGAGTTTGGTCGCCACCTCGCGCGGCAGCCCCGCCGCCACGCCGCCATCACTCAGCGCCTCAATGAACTGGTAAACGTAAGCCGGCCCGCTTCCGCTTAAGCCTGTAACGGCATCCAGCAGACTTTCCTTGACCGGCAGCGCCTCGCCGATGGCGGACAATAATTTCTCCGCCAGTTTGCCGTCCGCCGGAGTTGCCTTTTTACCCAGCGAAAAGCCGGAGGCGCCGGCACCGACGAGCGCCGGCGTGTTGGGCATCACGCGGATGACGCGGGCGCCGGCGGGCAGGGCCGCTTCGAGTTTTGCCAGGGTCACGCCGGCGGCGATGGAGATGAGTAGATGATTTTTTGTGAACGCGCCGGAGATTTCCGCGAGCGCCGCCGGCACCTGGTCCGGCTTGGTGGCGAGAATCAACACATTTGCGGCGCGGGCGGCCTCCAGGTTGGTGGCGATCGTTTTCGCGCCGGTGGCGGCGGCGAACTGTTTGCGGGCGGCGTCAAACGGATCGGCGGCGATGAGTTGTTTAGCCGCCACGATTTTCGCATTCACAAAGCCGCGGGCGAGGGCGGCGGCCATTTTGCCCGCGCCCAGAAAACCAATTTTCAATTGCGTTGCCATGCGCAGTTTGTAGCAGGCAATTTGCCGCCGCGGAAGCGAAAACCGGTTCTTCCCGCCCCTCATCATATTTTTCCGGGCGAACCGATTAAAATTAGGATTCATCATGAACCGAAGAATTCACGGCTTGTTTTCGCCGGGACCGAAGTTACTCTCCTTGGCTGGTAAAATGTCCAGCACCCGCAAATCCTGGGATACGTTTGAAGCCATGCGCACGGCCGCGCAGGCGGGCGATGCGCAGGCCCAGTGCTACCTCGGCGTCTGCTACCAGAACGGCCAGGGCGTGGAGCAGAATCATCAGGAGGCGGTGAAATGGTTCCGGCGCTCGGCGGAGCAAAACGATCCGGTAGCGCAGTGTTATCTCGGCGTCTGCTACTGGATGGGCCAGGGGGTCCCGCAGGAATTCAGCGAGGCCGCCAAGTGGCTGCGCGAGGCGGCGGAGCAGGGCGACCCGGCGGCGCAGTTCAATCTCGGCATGCTTTACGAAACCGGCCAGGGCGTCCCGCAAAACCTCGCCGAGGCCGTGAAATGGTACCGCGAATCGGCGGAACGCGGTTATCCGGCGGCGCAGTTCAATCTCGGCGTCTTTTATGAAACCGGCCAGGTCGTGGAGAAGGATTTTACCGAGGCGGCCAAATGGTATCTCCTCGCCGCGGAACAGGAACTGGCCGATGCGCAATGCAATTTGGGCCTGTGCTACCAGACCGGCCGCGGCGTCCGGCAAAGCACGAAGGAGGCGGTCCGGTGGTTCATCCGGGCGGCGCGCCAGGGCAACAAGACCGCCCAGCACAATCTCGGCCTGCACTACGCGGCGGTGGAAGCCGGCCACCTTTCGGATTGATCAGGCCGCCAACTCCGCTAGTTTCGCGGTGGCCCCGCCGGAATCAATCACCTCGCCCGCCAACTCCCAGCCGGCTGCGAGCGATTTCGTCGCACCCGCCACGAACAGCGCCGCCCCGGCGTTGAGCAGCACCGCGTCGCGCTTGGGGCCGCGCTCGTCGCCGGACAATATCCGGCGGGTGATTTCGGCGTTTTGAAACTTGTCGCCGCCCAGCAAGTCCTCCAGCCGGGCCGGTTGCAGCGGAAATTTGTCCGGCATCATCACCGAGGCGGTGAACCCGCGCTCGTGAAAAAACTCGGCCACGTGGTTTTCACCCAGCGTGGATAGCTCATCCATCTGACTGTGGACTTCGGACTCTGGCCTTTGGACTTTGCCGGTCACGACCATCGCGCGGCGGACGCCAAGAGACTGTAACACCAATGCCAGCGGCTCGCACAATTCCGCGCGCGGCACGCCCACTAGCATCGCCGACGGCCGCGCCGGGTTCAGCAGCGGGCCGAGGATGTTAAAAATCGTCCGCTGGCCGCGTTCCGCGCAGAGTTTCCGAGCGGCGGCAATGTGTCGGAATGCCGGATGAAAATTTGGTGCGAAGAAAAAAGCGAAATTTCGTTCGCGTAACGAGCGCACGGCCTCGTCCGGCGTCAGGTCAATCCGGATGCCCAGCGCTTCTAGCACATCGGCGCTGCCGGCTTGCGAGGTGACTGCGCGGTTGCCGTGCTTGGCCACCGCCACGCCGGCGGCGGCGCAGACGATGGCGCTGGTCGTCGAGATGTTGAACGTGCCGTGGCGGTCGCCGCCGGTGCCCACGATGTCGAGGATTTCGCGCGATTCGCGCCACCCCGGGTCGATGGGGGCGGGAACGGATCGTTCCCGCAGCGCGGCGGCAAATGCGGCGATCTCCGCCGGCGTCTCGCCTTTACGGGCCAGCGCGACCAGGAAATCCGCCTTGGCCGGGGCCGGTCCGGATTCATCCATCAGGCAATTGACAGCCTGGCGCACCTGTTCCGGCGCGAGCGGTTGCGCGGCGGCGAGTTGGGCAGTGAGGGTTTCCAGCACGCGCGGATTTTACGGGCTGCGGCGAAAGGCACAAACGGAAATTGCACCGGGCGCGGAATTTATCGTAACTTAAGGTTTGCGAAAACGGTCTGCTCAGGTGGACCAAACCAATTTTTTTATGGCGGAAAAATCCAACGGCCGGTGGTGGAAGTGGCTCGTAATTGTCGCGGTCATCGCGGCGGTGGCGGGCGGTTATTTTTATTTCCGTCACGGCCAGGGCGAGGGGTTGAGCTACAATACCGTGACGGCCGGGCGCGGGGAGTTGACGGCGACGGTCACAGCGACCGGCACATTGAACCCGGTGGTGAACGTGACGGTGGGCAGCCAGGTTTCCGGCCGCATCAGCAAACTGAACGTGGATTACAATTCGGTAGTGGTGTCGAACCAGGTCATCGCGGAGATTGATCCGGCCACTTATCAGGCCGCCGTGGAGCAAGCCAGCGCCGACCTGGCCAACGCCAAGGCGAATCTGGAGCTGCAGCAGGCGCAATATGACCGCAGCTGCGAGCTTTACACGAACAAGCTGATTTCCGGCTCGGATTTTGACATCGCCCGCGCCTCACTGGATTCGGCCGCGGCGACTGTGAAAATCAAGCAGGCGTCGTTGAGCAACTCCCGGGTGAACCTCAATTACTGCAAAATTCTTTCGCCGGTGGACGGCGTGGTGATTTCGCGCGCGGTGGAACTGGGCCAGACGGTCGCCTCCAGCTTCAGCACCCCGACGATATTCCAGATCGCGAACGACCTGACGAAGATGCAGATCGATGCAAACGTGGCCGAGGCGGATATCGGCTTGGTGATCGAGGGTCAGAGCGTGGATTTCCTGGTGGATGCGTATCCGAACCGTACCTTCCACGGCAGTGTGGCGCAGGTGCGCAATTCGCCCATCACGGTCAACAATGTGGTCACCTACGACACGGTCATTAGCGTGACCAACGCGGACTATAAATTGAAGCCGGGCATGACGGCGAACGTCTCCATCATCGTCGCGCAGCGGGACGACGCGCTGAAAATCCCGAATGCGGCGCTGCGGGTCCGGCTGCCGGATAATGCGGTGGTGCTGACTAACGCCGCCAGCGGCACCCTGCCGACGAATGGGGTCGCCATGGGCAAGGGTTCGCGCAAAGGCAAGGGCGGCCGCGGCATCCGCACGGTTTATGGACTCGCTGGCGATGCGCACGCGCCTCAATTGAAGCCGCTTCAAATCAAGACCGGCATCACGGACGGATTGTTCACCGAGGTCGTTGATGGCTTGAAGGAGGGCGACGTGGTCGTCACCGGCGTAGCCCAGCCCGGCACCCCGGGTTCCACGTCCACATCCACTTCCAGCCCCTTCGGCGGCGGCGGTTTTCCAAGAAGGTAGAAGGAAACATGAAGCATGTAGAAACAGACCTCGCGCGGCGGGTGATCCGCCAAAACGGCGCCTGGCCCAAACCGGGTTGCGATTTTCTTCGCCAGCTCCAAACCCGTCCGGGGTGCTGCCTGACGGGCCTCTGTATTCTGAAAGCTGTCTTCTTCCCCCGATGAACGCCGTCATCAAGCTCACGGAAATCCACAAGGTGTATCACACCGGTGAAGTGGACGTCCACGCCGTGCGCGGTGTTTCGCTGGACATCGAACCGGGTGAATTCGTGGCCATCATGGGGTCGAGCGGTTCCGGCAAAAGCACGCTGATGAATATGATCGGCTGTCTCGACCGGCCCACGGAAGGCAGTTATTTCCTCGACGGTATCGACGTTTCCACGCTGGACCGCGAGCAGCGCGCGGAAATCCGCAACGACAAAATCGGGTTTGTTTTCCAGGGCTTCAACCTGCTATCGCGCACGACGGCACTGGAAAATGTCGAAATGCCGATGCTGTACAACCGTCGCCGCGTGCCCTCGCGCGAGCAGAACGAGCGGGCGTTGAAATCGCTGGAGCTCGTCGGCCTCGGCGACCGCGCCGACCACAAGCCGAACCAGCTTTCCGGCGGCCAGCAGCAGCGCGTTGCCATCGCGCGCGCGCTCGTCAACCGGCCGTCCCTGCTGCTCGCGGACGAGCCGACCGGCAACCTCGACAGCCAGACCAGCATCGAAATTATGGGCGTGTTCCAGAAGCTGAACGACGCCGGCATCACCATCGTCATGGTCACCCACGAACTCGACATCGCGCGTTACACTAAGCGGACGGTGATCCTGCGCGACGGAAAAATTTTGACGGACGAACCGGTGGCCGGCCGGCTGAATGCGGAAATTGAACTGAAAAAATTGCGCCAGGCGCAGGCAGCGGTGAGCCTCGCATGAAATTTTTTGCGCCATTCAAGCTGGCCGGTCGCGCGCTGCGGCGGAACAAGATGCGTTCGCTGTTGACGATGCTCGGCGTCATCATCGGCGTCGGTTCGGTCATCGCCTCCGTCAGCATCACCAACGGCGCGTCCAAGCAGGTGGAGGACAAGGTGGCGAGCCTCGGTCAAAACGTCGTCACGGTTTTCTCCGGCAATTTCACCAGCGGCGGTATGCGGGGCGGTTGGGGCAGCGCGCCGACGCTGACGGTTGAAGACACGACGGCCATCCAGAATGAAGTCGCCAATGTCGTGGCGGTCAGCCCGGAAGTGCGCGACCGCATGCAGATTCTAGCAAACGGCCTGAACTGGAACACGCAGATCATGGGCGAGTCGCCGGATTATCCGCAGATCCGCGATTGGGATATCGCCGATGGCACGATGTTCACCGATGCGGACGTGCGCAGCATCGCCAAGGTCGCGGTGATCGGCAAGACGGTGGTGGACCAGTTGTTCATCAATCAGGACCCGGTCGGCCAGACGCTGATCATCCGCAACATTCCGTTCAAGGTCGTCGGCGTGCTGGAGGCAAAGGGCTTCAATCTGTTCGGCCAGGACCAGGATGACATTGTGATTATTCCCTACACCAGCCACATGCGGCGCATCACCAAGCGGACGTTTGTGAATTCCATCATGGTGCAGGCGGCGAGCAAGGAGACCATCGGCCAGGTGCAGGAAGACATCACCACCCTGCTGCTGGACCGGCATAAGAGCGCGGATCAGGATTTCACGGTGCGCACGCAACTGGAATTGATGCAGATGGCCACCTCGACCACGCGCATCATGTCGGTGCTGCTCGGCGCGATTGCCAGCGTGTCACTCATCGTCGGTGGCATCGGTATCATGAACATCATGCTCGTGAGTGTGACGGAGCGGACGCGCGAAATCGGCATCCGCATGGCGGTCGGCGCGCGCGGCCGGGACATTCTGGTCCAGTTTTTGATCGAAGCCGTGACGTTGAGCGCGGTGGGCGGGATCATGGGCATCGCGCTCGGTATGGCGGCGGCGAAAACCACGTCGTACTTCACCGGTTGGCCGACGCTGACGCCGTATGCCTGGATCGGTATCGCCTGCGTTTCGAGCGCGGCGATCGGCATCGTCTCCGGTTTTTATCCGGCGTGGAAAGCGTCGCGGCTCGATCCGATCGAGGCTTTGCGCTACGAATAAGCCGTGGACGCTGAAATCCTTTCCACCCACACGCCGGAGCTTTTCCGGCAAGCGATCCGCCGCGCCGCCGAATTATTGCGCGCCGGCGAAGTCGTGGCGCTGCCGACCGAAACCGTTTACGGCCTCGCCGCGAACGCCCTCGATGAGAGCGCCGTGGCTCGGATATACCAAATCAAGGGCCGGCCGGCGCATAATCCCATTATCGTTCATGTCGCCGGCAACGAGATGGCGAAAAGCTGCGTGAAAACCTGGCCGGTGCCGGCGGCGAAGCTTGCCAAATCCTTCTGGCCCGGTCCGTTGACGCTGGTGCTGCCAAGCGCGGAAATCATTCCTGATGGGGTTACGGCGGGCGGTGAAACGGTTGGCATCCGCTGGCCGGCGCATCCATTCATGCAGGCGGTGATCCGCGAATGCGGTTTTCCGCTGGCCGCGCCGAGCGCCAATCTGTCGAACCAGGTCTCGCCGACGAACGCGGCGCATGTCCGCGCAGAACTGGGCGGGAAAATTCGCTTGATCGTGGACGGCGGCCAGTCGCAGGTCGGGATCGAGTCCACCGTTTTGGATTTGACGGTATCGCCGCCGCGCCTGTTGCGGCCGGGCATGATCCATGCGGAATCGCTGGCGGCCGTTTGCGGCGAAGTTCAAAGTCACGACGCCATGACACAAAATCCAGGTTCCCGGCTGCGCAGTCCGGGGATGCTGGCCAGGCATTATTCACCCAAGGCCAAGCTGGTGGTGCTGAACTGGCGCGATGACGCCGACCTGCATAGGCAAATTCGTAATTCGCCATTTGCCCTAAGCCATTGTTTTGTCATCGCGCACACGAAAATCCCTGCTGGATTTGGCGCGGCGAATGTGAGCGTGATTCCGCATGACGCGGAGGCGTTTGCGCGGGCGCTTTACGCGGAACTGCACCGCTGCGACGCGGCGGGCGCGGGACTAATTATCGTGGAGTCGCCGCCGGACTTGCCGGAGTGGTCGGGTATCGCGGACCGGCTGCGGCGCGCGGCGGCGTGATCCTATTCAGTGGGCCAGCGCTGCCGGTCGGTGAGGAACAGGCCGGAAAGCAAACCGTAAGGCGCGACTTTCAAGGGAAATTGCGTCGGAATCTGGTTGGCGGCGACGGTCTTCAGGCAGAAATTCCCCCAGCTATCCACGCCGCCCTGCAGGCATTCGGTGAAGAGTTTCCCGTCCAGCGTGTTGAGCGTGAGGTAAAGCGCTCGGACCTGCTTGACGTAGTCGTTGAACTGAAAGAATTCGTATTGGGAATTGATGGTGGTCCAGGTGCACTGGTGGTCGCCATACCAGGCGATGGCCCAGGGAATGTCGCTCATGATAATCTCATCGGGGCCCATCCAGCCGGAAATCTTCTGGATGTCCGGCGGATAATACGGCGGATAGGAGACGGGGGAGGTTTTGGGTGGCAGCAGGCTCGCAATGAGCGGCTGGCAGGAGATCACCACCATCAGGCCAATGACGGCCAGGCGGATCTGCAACGACGGCGTCTTCATCTGGTTGAGCAGCGTCAGGAAAAAAATGGTGCCGAAAATCGCCACGAGTGGCGTGAGCAGCACGAGCAGGTTTTCCGAATTGATTTCGGGGGAGAGGGCGGAATATTGGGTTTTGCCGAGCGCCTGCACGATGATAAACACGCCCAGGCACATCATCGTAAAATAGCGCATCCGCCGGGCGGAAACATTGCGCAACCCGAGCAACAAGCCGGCGAAAAACAACATGGCCAGCCAGCTGCCGCCCACCCGCAGCAGATCGCCCTGGAGAATGTAGCGGGCGTTTTCCATAAATTTGCGCAGATAGGGCCGCACCCAATAGGCCGAGGTAAGATCGGGATCAACCGACTGCATCAGTCGTGAGCCGGGGAAGGCAAACGTCCCTTCCACCACCGCATAGCCGGCGGTGCCGAAAAGGGTGCCGCTGACCGCTAGATTGCGGATGATCCATGGCAGCACGGTCAGGCCAAAAGCCAGAAACGCCGCGACCGCCAGACCCGGGCGCCGCACGCCGCCAAAGAGCGCGAGAAATAGTATCACTGGGATGATCGTCCATCCGAAAGCATAGCGCGTCATCATCCCCGCCCCCGTCAACACCCCGGCGGCAATCGCCAGGATAAAAAGTTTTTGCACCGGCGGTTTTTCGGACCGGCCTAGCTCCTCAATTTTCACCAGGCACCACACCATTCCCAAAAAGATGACGAGCAGCAACATCGTGGACTGGCCGGATACGCTGAACCGCCACAACAAATCGGCGCCCAGAGTCAGCACTGCCGCCAGCCAGGCCGCGGCCGTATCAAACAGCTTTCGGGCGATTAAAAAGGTCAGCGCCACCACCGCCAATAAAAGCAATTGGTTCATGAGGGCGATGCGGAATTCCGCCTGGTAACGCATGTACTTTCCGCCTTCCGCCCAGAAGGGCTTGCGCGTTTCCGCTGTAAAATCCGGCTTCCAGAAAAGCATCAAACCCGCGAGCACGGTCGGATACACCGGCGGGTTGGCGAGGTCGGGATGTGGGCCCTTGATTTGCGCGAAGTCCGCCGGGTGGCCCGTCGGAATCTCACTGGCCTGGGTCGCTCGGTTGTGCTTCGAGAGCAGATACGCACTGAACGGTCGGATGAAATCCGTCGTAAAACCCTTCCCCTGCGACAAGTTGCGCGCCACCTGCGCCGCGTCCATCGCCTCCGGGGAATAAAAACCGCGATAGGCGTTCACGTCATAAAGCACCACCAGGCCGACTACGGCCGCCACCAGCGGCAGAAAACGCAGCCAGCGCGAAATCGCCCCGACTTCGAGCGCATGAATCACATGCTGAATCCGTTCGGAAATCATCATAATTAAAATCCTTCCAAGTGATACTCGTGCAGCTTCCGGTGGAACGTCCGCCGGCTCATGCCGATTTTTTGCGCCGCGTGTGTCCGGTTGCCGTCCGTCTCCTTCAGGGCGCGGATGATCAATTGTTTCTCGGCGTCCTTCAGCGTCAAATCTTTTCCCTGAAAAAACTTCGCCTCGCCGCCGGCCGCCACCCCGCGCACTGTCGGCGGCAGATCCCGCAAAGCAATCCGTTCCCCGCGGCAAAGTACCACCGCATGTTCCACTGCCGTACGCAGCTCGCGCACGTTGCCCGGCCACGAGAAATTTATCATGGCTTCCAGCGCGTCCGCGGTGAAATCGCCCACCGTTTTTCCGTTTTCCTTCGCGAACTCGCGCAGGAAATTCTGCGCCAGCAGCGGTATATCGCCGGTTCGTGCGCGCAGCGGCGGCAGCTCGATCTCCACAACCCGCAGCCGGAAAAACAAATCCTCGCGGAATTTACCGGCTTTGACCAGTTCTGCGAGATTTTTATTCGTGGCCGCCACCAGCCGTACGTCCGCGGTCAAGGTTTGGTTTGAGCCGACGCGCTCGAAGGTGCGCTCGCCCAAAAAACGCAGCAGCTTCACTTGGATCGTCGCGTCAATCTCGCCGATCTCGTCGAGAAACAAGGTGCCGCCCTGCGCCAGCTCGAACCGGCCGATGCGCCGCTCGTGCGCGCCGGTGAACGCTCCTTTTTCGTGCCCGAACAGCTCGCTCTCCAAAAGGGTCGGCGCCAGCGCCGCGCAATGAACCGTCACGAACGGTTGCTTCGCGCGCGGGCTCAATTGGTGCAGCGCTTTCGCGATGAGTTCCTTGCCCGTGCCGCTTTCACCCAGCACCAGCACCGTCGCCCGCGTCGGCGCGACCTGCTGGACCACCTCGAATATTTCCCGCATCGCCGGGGATTCTCCCACGATGTTTTCCAGCCCGAATTTGGCCTCGAGTTGCCGGCGGAGGGAAACATTCTCCACCTCCAGATTTTGCTGCTTCAAGGCGCGTGCGATCCGCATTTCCAGTTCATCAATCTGCAGCCGGCCTTTGGCGATGTAATCGTCCGCCCCGCGCTTCATCGCGTCCACCGCCAGCTCTTCGGATCCGTAGGCGGTCATCAAAATGCAGATCGGCGGGCGTGACAGGGATTTCGCCCGCGCGATCAATTTCAAGCCGTCTTCGTTTGGCAGCCGGAAATCCGTGAGCATCACGTCGAAATTTTCGCTTTCGAGCAGGTTCGTCGCCGCCTGCGCGTCCTCGGCGATGTATACGTCGTAGCGTTCCTCAAGCGCAGCGCGGAGACCCTCGCGCGTCGTCTTCTCATCGTCCACAATCAGCAACGTCGGTTTTTCAGCCATAATTCAATGGGTGGCTGCAGTCAGCAAGCGCGGTTTGCGTTCATGCAGCGGCAGCCAGATTCGGAAGGTCGTGCCGCGGCCGACATGGCTTTCCAGTTCGATGCGGCCGTTGTGGGCGCGGACAATTCTTTGGACAATCATCAGGCCGAGGCCGCTGCCCTTCTTCTTCGTCGTGTAAAACGGCTCGAAAATACGGTTGATCTGCTCCTGGGGAATGCCCCCGCCCGTGTCGGTCACGCTCACCCACACGTCGTCCGCCGTCTCGCCCGTCTGCAGTGTCAGTGTGCCGCCGGTCGTCATCGCCTGCGCCGCGTTTTTCATGAGGTTCACCAAAACCTGTTGCAACTGCGTCCGGTCCACCGGCGTCGCCGTCAGGTTGCGGGCCAATTTTGTTTTTACCGTCACGCCGCGATTTTCTATTTCCGGCCGCAGCAGTTCCACGGTTTTTTCCACGATTTCATTGAGCGATGCCAGTTTCAATTGCACCGGCATGGGCCGGATCGCGCCCAGAAATTGCGTGACGATGTAATCCAGGCGGTTGATCTCGCCCTTCGCCACGTCCAGGTATTGCTCCAGCTTAAGCGCGGCCTCGGGAGCGGCCGCCGGGCGGGGGACCCGCGAAGCCGGTTTCTTGCCGCCCGCCGCCGGCCATTCGTCGCCCCTCAATTTCTTGACCTCGCGTTCCATCAACTGCAGATGGATATGCAGCGCGTTGAGCGGATTGCCGATCTCGTGCGCGACGCTCGCCGCGAGCAGGGTCAGTGCCTGGATGCGTTCGCTTTCTATGGCCTCGAATGTTTTTTGCCGCGCCTCGGTGGCGTCGTGCAGGATCAGCGCCACGCCGGAACTGCCCGTGACCTCGCCGTCCAGCGGGGCGGCGTAGAGCCGGAGAAAGCGCGGACGCGGATAGTGGATTTCGAATTCGTGCCGCGATACGTGGGCGCCGCCGGCATGATCCGTTCGGGAGATTTTTCCCCAATCCACTTCCGGCAAAATGTCCGCGATCTGCAAATTCTCGGCGTCGGCTTGCAGGCCGATGAGCCGCGTGACGGCTTGATTGAAATAAATCACCCGCCCTTGCTCGTCCGCCACCAGCACCCCGTCCTCAATGGTGTTGAAAAGCGTTTCGAGAAAACTGCGTTCGCGCGCGAGCCGCTGAACGACGGTTTGCAACCCCTCCGTGTCCAGCCGACCGATTCGGCCAAGGACCTTGTCTAGAAAACTGGATTTCGTTGCGGCCATTGACAATAATTAATTATTGATGTGGCAAAATGGCACAGTCTTGTGATACGTCAAGCTAAAGAATTGCGTTTTAGTGGCGCAGTTGACCGCACCCATTTATCCGCATCGGTGGATCCATGCGTATCCGTGACAAATCTTTGAGGCATCGGCGGCGGCTTGCATTATTCAGCTTTTGCCCTACTTTGTTCGACTCGATTTATGGAACTGAACAATGAAGAGATACGTCGTTACTCCCGGCACTTGATTTTGCCGGAAGTTGGTCTGGCCGGTCAAAAGAAAATCAAAGCCACCAGCGTCCTGTGCATCGGCGCGGGCGGTCTTGGTTCGCCCATTGCCATGTATCTCGCCGCCGCCGGCATCGGCAAGCTGGGCATCGTGGATTTCGACACCGTGGATTATTCCAATCTGCAACGCCAGATTCTCCACACCGACGCCGATGTGGGCCGTTCTAAGGCCGAGTCGGCCAAGGAAACGATCCGCGGCATCAATCCGAATTGCGAAGTGGTCATCCATAACACGCGCATCTCGTCTGAAAACGCGCTCGACCTCATCCGGCCCTACGACATTGTCGTGGACGGCACGGACAATTTTCCGACGCGCTACCTCACGAACGACGCCTGCGTGTTGCTCAAAAAGCCGAATGTCTACGGATCAATCTTCCGTTTCGAGGGCCAGGCCAGCGTCTTCGCGCCGCATCTGGGCGGACCGTGCTATCGCTGTTTGTATCCCGAACCGCCGCCGCCCGGCATGGTGCCGAGCTGCGCGGAAGGCGGCGTGCTCGGTGTTTTGCCCGGCATTATCGGTTGCATTCAGGCGACGGAGATTTTGAAGCTCGCGCTCGGCAAAGGCACCTCGCTGGTTGGTCGGCTCTTGCTGTTCAATGCCCTGGATTTGAAATTCCGGGAATTAAAATTGCGCCGCGACCCCAAGTGCCCGATTTGCGGCGATCATCCGACGATCAAGGAATTGATCGATTACGAAACCTTCTGCGGCATCGTGCCCGAGCCGGAAAATGCCGGCAATCCCGACGAAGTCACCGTGCAGGACATGAAGCGGGCTTTGGATAATCCCGGCCTCGGTATCAAGGTCGTTGACGTGCGCGAACCCGACGAATACGAGATTGCGAAAGTCGCCGGTGTGCCGCTGCTGCCGTTGAGCGAACTGCAAAGCCGCTTCACCGAGCTGGACCCGAACACGCAATACTATCTGCACTGCAAAGCCGGCGTGCGCTCGATGAAGGCGTTGGCTTTTCTGCGCCAGCAGGGATTCAAATACGTCAAGAGCGTCAAAGGCGGCATCACCGCGTGGTCGGATGAGATTGACCGCAACGTGCCGCGTTACTGAGTTGCCAAACTGGTAAAATGGATTCGGTCATCGCCAACGGAAAACCGATTGCGGCGCCACTGCCGTGTTCGTTGGAGGCGTTTCTCGTAGTGCAAAATCTTTTGCCCCGTAGCGTCGTGGTCGAGCACAACGGCGAGGCCGTCGCGCCGTCGGAATTTTCCCGGCGGCAAGTCTGCGCTGGCGACCGGCTGGAAATCGTCAAGATCGTCGCGGGCGGATGAATCGCAGTTGGCAACGGTTACAAAGAGTTTTATTTTCCACGCATGAAATGGCGATTCCAATGGATCTACCGGCTGGGACTGGCGCTGCTGCTGGTCGTCGCTTTCTGGTCGGTCTGGGCCAGCGCGCAGACGGCCACAAACCCGCCCGCCAGCAAAGTTACCACCAATGCGGCATTGCTGATGCGGCATTTGCTGCCCAACCACAGCATGTCGTTCGGTCTGGACCAGATGGACTTTCTCTGTGACACCAAGGCGCTGGGCGAGCCGCTGTGGAAATATCTCGCCTCGTTCATCTACATCGCGCTGGCTTTTTGTGCCGCGTGGCTGCTCGATTTGTTCGTCAGCGGCTGGCTCAGGCGGGTGGCGGCAAAGACGTCGTCAAAATACGACGACCTGATTTTGGAATTGCTGCGCGGGCCGGTGAAGGTGGTTGCATTCGTGGTGCTGCTTAACATCGGACTAAACGTTTTTGAATGGCCGGAGCGGGCGCAAGTTTTCCTGTCCCGCGCACTGATTGTCATTGTCGCGTGCTCGGTGACGTATGTAATTGTGAAGTTTGTGGATCTGCTGCTCGGCGTCTGGCGCGAAAAAATTGTGTCTCCGCAGGACAAGGCGTTTGCGGAGCAATTGATCCCGCTTGCCGGCAAAAGCGCCAAAGCCGTCATCATCATCGCCACAGTTTTGCTCACGGCCGACAACCTGGGCATCAACATCAAGACGCTGCTCGCCGGCTTGTCCGTCGGCGGCTTGGCGCTCGGCCTCGCGGCTCAGGACACGGTGGCCAATTTGTTCGGCGCCGTGGCGATCTTTTTGGATAAGCCGTTTCATATGGGCGACCGCATTAAAGTGGAAGGCGTGGAGGGCGTGGTGGAAGCCATCGGCCTGCGCAGCACCTCCATCCGCAATCCCGATGGGCATCATGTGACGATCCCGAACAAGCTGATGGGCAACGCCATCATCACCAACATCACGCGCCGCCCGACCATCAAGACCGAGATGAACCTCGGCCTGACCTACGACACGCCGGCGGAAAAGGTAAAGCGTGCGACCTTGTTGCTGGAGGAAATTTTCAATACTAACCCGCGAACCGGCGAACTCCTGATCAGCTTCAACAAATTTGCGGACTCGGCGCTGAATCTGTTCGTCGTCCATGTTTGGAACGGGACGGACGCGAAACAGCACTTTGCGGAAATGCAGGAGCTGAATCTCCAGATCAAAGCGCGTTTCGATGCGGAAAAGATCGAGTTCGCCTTTCCAACGCAGACTCTTTACCTCAAAAACGAGCCGGGAAAATGAATTGTCAGCGCCCGCTGGCTGCGGCTTAATCTGGCCATGTACTCGCCCGTGGACATTGTCTGGCACGACGGCAAACTGCTTGGCATCGACTGGAGCGTGTGGAAGGTCGTTGGCTGGCTCGGCAACGCGTTTTTTTTCTCGCGCTTCCTGGTGCAGTGGTATGCCACGGAAAAAAAACGGCAAGTCGTCGTGCCGCAGGCGTTCTGGTGGTTGAGCCTGGTTGGATCGCTGACGCTGCTATGCTATTCCATCCACAAAAAGGATTCCGTCTTCATTTTCGCCTACGCGTTTACCTGGATTCCCTACATCCGCAGTTTGATGATTCACCGGCGGCACAAGCAGGCGCACGCCGACTGCGTCGTCTGCGGCCAAAAAAATCCGCCGCAGGCGAACTATTGTTCGAACTGCGGCGGGAAAGTGAAAACGTGACTCCGGTTACTTTTTAACGGACGTATTGGTGGGCAGGCCGGTCAGCGGGATTCCATACTTCGCCAATATCGGTCGGAAGTCCGGGTGGGTTTGGGCATATCCGGCCAGTTGGTTGGCAAAGGGGATGATGAGATCCTGGTTATGTTGGACGTTGGCGATCAGCTGGTTTGAGGCATTGAGATCCTTGCCCGTGAGGCTCGCCTGCCGGTACAGATAAACGGTCACCGTGCCGCTCACCACGATCAGCGCGAGCAGCAGCGTGAACATCTGGGTTTTCAACGCGGCAATTTGGGAATCAGCATCAGGGTTCATATCAGTGGGCAGCGGGTTTGGCATTGAGCGACTGCAGGATCCGGGTGATATCGGGGCTTTTAGCCTGCTGGTTATAGGTGTTCACGTCGGTGATGAACGATTGGAACATCATCGCCCGGGAGTTGGCCTGCATCACAAGCGGCGTGATGGCCCGGGATTCCCGCGTGCGGATGATGCTCAGCATGGCAAAAACCACCCCCAGAATCACCAGCATGGCGAGGATAAAATTCAGGACGGTCGTGGTCGTGTCGGATTTCATAAGCAGATTAAATCTAGCGAATCAAAATGGAATGTCCACTGTGTTTTTCAGTTGGCCCCCAAAGCGCTAAGTCCTCACGCTGGATGAATTCTTCATGCTGTCGCGCCGCCGTCGGGGTTTGCCCGGCCGCACTTAAAATCCGCAGCGCTGTTTCTCAATTTCCGGCAAGCCTGCGGCCCGTGCTGCGATGACTTTCCGATCCGCCGTCGGTTGCCTAAACCGGATCCAGGTCGTAGGACAGGCGTCGCGCCTGTCTCTGACTTTGACTGATCGTTTTGAGTCGTTGGTGTCGTCGCTCGTCTGGCCGTCACCAAAAGGTGAGGGTAATGATTAGTCGGACACAGGCGCGTCGCCTGACTTGGGTTGCTGGACTCGACGTTCAGCCAATTCGAACCAACTGGCCCACGCTGCCGATGGTAAGTAAGCTTAGTGCTTGGTGGACTTGGTCCACAATTTTTCCATCTGTTCAAGCGTGCGGCCTTTGGTTTCCGGCACCAGCTTCCAGACGAAGATGGCGGCCACTATGCCCATGCCACCGTAGAGCAGATAAGCGAACCCGTGATGGAAGTATTGGACCAGGACCCGGTTCTGATTCATTACTGGAAATGACCAGCTCACCAGATAATTAGCGATCCACTGGGCCGCAACGGCCACCGCCATGGCTTTGCCGCGGATTTGGTTGGGAAACATCTCGCTCAACAACACCCAGGTCACCGGCCCCCAGGATACGGCAAACCCGGCGATAAACGCCACCATGCTGATCAACGCGATCACGCCCTTGTCCTGCATCATGAAGTCCACTCCCAATGTGATCATGCTGGCAGCCATGACGAGCGCGCCGATGATTTGCAGGGGTTTGCGACCGTATTTGTCAACCGTCAGGATGGCAATGATGGTAAAGACCATGTTGACCGCGCCGACCATGATGGTGGTCAGCAGCGAGGTGTTGGTGTTCATGCCCATGCCCTTGAAGATGTCTGGGGCATAATAAAGCACCGCATTGATACCAATAAACTGCTGAAAAACCGATAACATGACGCCGATGAAGATAATCAGCAGACCAAAAGAAAACAGCCGTCCGGAATGATTTTCCGCAAGGGAGGCGCGGATATCCGAAATTTCCTGTTCGCATTCTTCGGCGGTCACCAGCTTGGAAAGAACTTTTTTTGCCTCCGTCTCGCGGCCTTTCAACATGAGGAAACGGGGTGTTTCCGGCACCAAAAATAGCAGGAGCAGGAAGATGGCCGCCGGGATGGCCCCGGACAGGAACATATAACGCCAGCCGATGGTGTTAAGCCAGGTTTCGCTGTCGCCCGCCTTGGCAATGCTGTAATTGACAAAGTAAATGATCAGCATGCCGGAAACGATGGCAATCTGATTCCAGGCCACTAGATTTCCACGAATCCGGGCCGGTGCAATTTCGGCGATATACATCGGCGAGATCATGGAAGCGAGCCCCACGCCAATACCCCCAAGGATGCGATAAAAAACAAAATACCAGATGTAGCCCGGCCCGCCATGACCAATCGGCGCGAATGGAAATTCCGGCGCGGCGGCACCCAGGGCGGAAATCAAAAATAGGAAACCGGCAATAATTAAACCCTTTTTGCGGCCGATATAGGTGCTCACCAGGCCGCCGATCATGCCGCCGATAATGCAGCCGATAAGCGCGCTGGAAACCACCACCCCCAGGCGTGAGCTGGCGGCGGCATCACTCAAGTGGGAGGGATCAACGAAGTAAACTTTCAAACTGTCCACCGCCCCGGAAATAACGGCGGTGTCATAACCAAAAAGCAATCCGCCAAAGGTGGCGGTGAGGGTAAGTAAAACGATGTAGGGATTTAATCGTGACATAGGTTTTTGAGTTGGGAAACGATGGAATGCATTTTGGTCAATTGCGTGATAGTGTCAAAACTTATTTTTCCATCATCGTCATCGTAGGACCGGCCTGCTGGGGCGATTGCCCCGCTTATTTCCCGGCCGGGATTGTGCTGAATTTATAAACCATGACGCTGTGGTACGTTTGGCCGGGATTGAGCACCGCGGACGGGAAGTTTGGTTTGTTCGGTGAATCCGGATAATGCTGCGGCTCCATGCAGAAACCGGTGTGAATCTGGTAGGCCACCCCGCCTTTGCCCTTGATGCTGCCGTTGAGAAAATTGCCGGAATAAAACTGCAGGCCCGGCTCGTCGCTCCACACTTCCATCACCCGGCCGCTGATCGGATCGGTCACGCGCGCCATCAGGCCGAATTGGCCGTCCGGCTTGTCGATCACCCAGTTATGGTCGTAGCCGGGGCCGTATTGCAGGACTTGGTTCGTATCGTTGATGCGCGCGCCGATCGCCGTCGCCTGGCGAAAATCAAACGGCGTTCCCGTCACCTCGTCAAATTCCCCGGTCGTGATCAAGCCGGCGTCCACCGGCGTGGTTTCGTCGGAATTGATAAAGACCAGGTGTCCCAGGATGTCGCCATTCCCCTGGCCGGACAGGTTGAAAAAGGAATGGTGCGTTAGATTCACCACCGTCGGCTTGTCCGTCTTGGCGGTGAATTCAACCTTCAATTCATTGTTATCCGTCAGCGTGTAAATCGCCGTCACTTCCAGGCTGCCGGGAAACCCTTCTTCGCCGTCCATGCTCACATAGGTCAGGATCAATGCCGGGCCGCGGGCGGTCACCATCGGCCGCGCCGTCCAGACCACCTTATCGAACCCGACCGGCCCGCCGTGCAGCGAGTTCGGGCCGTCGTTCGTCGCCAGCAGGTAAGTCTGTCCGTTCAAAGTGAATTTTGCGCCGCCAATGCGGTTGGCGTAGCGGCCAATGAGCGCGCCAAAATACGACGGCTGGTCAATGTACTCTTGCAAAGTATCGCACCCGAGCACGACATCGCCTAGCTTGCCGTTCTTGTCCGGCACCTCGAGCGACTGCACCACGCCGCCGTAAGTCATGATGCGCGCCTCGGCGCCCCGGGCGTTGCGCAGCGTGTAGATTTCGACTGGCTGTCCGGCTGGAGTGTTGCCGAAGTCCGCCTTCGTGATGGTTGAGGTCGTGTCGGACGGGGACATGGACGCGCAGCCTACTAAACCGGCCACGCCAAGTCCAGCCGCAGCCAGGGTGACGAATTGCATTATCTTCATGTCGCGTTTTGGTTGTTATTTTTGCCCATAATAAGCACCGGGCCCGTGTTTGCGAAGAAAATGTTTGTCGAGCAACCCCGCCGGCAGCGGCTTGATCTTTGGATTGATGCGCAAGGTCTCGCTGTTTAGTTTCGCGATAAATTCCAGCACCCGCGCGTTGTGAACCGCGTCGGCCACATCCTTGCCCCAGGTGAACGGCCCGTGGCTGGCCACCAGCACGGCGGGATGTTGGCGCGGATCAAATTTTGCCTGCTTGAATGTCTCCACAATGACCTCGCCCGTGTTCGCCTCGTAATCATTTTTGATTTCCGCCGGCTTGAGTTTACGGGTGCAGGGCACGGCGCCGTACCAATAGTCCGCCTGCGTTGTCCCGTAGGCCAATAACGGCTGGCCCGCCTGTGCCCACGCCGTGGCGAACAGGCTGTGCGTATGCACCACGCCGCCGATGCCCGCAAACGCGCGATACAGCACCCGATGCGTCGGCGTGTCGGAGCTCGGCTTCAATTTGCCTTCCACCACCTTGCCGTCGGCGAGTGAGACGACGACCATGTGTTCCGGTTTCATCTCCGCATACGGCACGCCGCTCGGCTTGATGACGATCACGCCCCGTTTGCGGTCCACCGCGCTGGCGTTGCCCCACGTCTGGATGACCAACCCCTCGGTGACCAGATCCAGGTTCGCCTGGCAAACTTCCGCTTTTAATTTTTCGAGCATAAAAATAATTCTTTAGCCACAGATAAAACACAGATGAAACACGAATAAAAATCTATTTCGGAACTGAAACTTTCATTTTCGGAAGCGTCAGTATCTTTTTGCAATTTTTTTCATAGTAATCCTGTTTGAACGATTGCGGAGCATCGCCAAAAACTTTGGCCAGATAATTCGTGCGCGTGCAAATCTCGATTGTCCCGGAAAGATGATAAACATTTGTATCGGTTGATGAGATTGACCAATAACACCCTGGTTCACCACTTGGATAAACGGACAGTGGAGATTTGTTTCCACCATTCACAAAAAGTCGGATAGTAGCATTGTAGGGCAGGGTGATCCAATATGGGCCAAAAGGACCGCGACCACTATAAGCCCCGCCCGGCTTTGGAATATTTTTGCCGTTCCCATCAGTTAAGACGCACTTCAGTTTCAACGCATCAAAACACAAATCAACATTCTCACCTAAAGCACCAGTGACATCTTGAAGTTCAACAAATGTCATTGCGGCATTATCTGTTTTTGGTCCGCCGTATGCCGGTTCGTTGCCGGCAATAATTAACAACCGTCCGCGAATTGAATGGTCATGTCCCGTCTCTAAATTACGCAATCCAACCGGTTCTGACCAATCACTCTTGACGATGATATTTGTGTCATCCGCAAAACAGGAAAAGCAGATTGAAAGCAAAAAGGAAAGCGTGGTGAATTTCATAAATTCTAATCGCGATTACAGAACATTTTTCTGCTTGCGGCAACATCTGTGTTCAATCTGTGTTTCATCTGTGGCTAAAAAATCATTTCCTCACCCGCCCGCGAATCTCAATCAGCTTTTTCATTACGTCGAACAAATTGCCATTCCATTCTCTCGTGCCGAAGGCGTCGTGCAATGTCCGGTAGAGTGGATACAGTTCGCGGTAGACTTTATGCGCCTGCGGATTCGGCTGGTAAATTCTCGGCTTCAAGCCGGTCATGCGTTTAATGGCCGTGCTGTAATCCTTGTGCGCGCCGGACACCACCGCCGCCGCGATGGCCGAGCCGAGCGCACAGGTCTGCGCCGAGCGCGAAACCTTCATCGGCCGGCCGGTCACATCGGCATAAATCTGCATCGTTAGCGGGCTTTTTTCGGCGATGCCGCCGCAATTGACCACCGATGAAATCTTGACGCCATATTCCTCGAACCGGTTGATGATGGTCAGCGCGCCAAAGGCCGTTGCCTCAATCAGCGCGCGATAAATTTCCGGCGGCGTCGTGTACAGCGTTTGGCCGGCGAGCAGACCCGTGAGCTGCTGATCCACCAGAATCGTGCGGTTGCCGTGGTTCCAGTCCAGCGCGAGCAAACCGCTTTCGCCGGCCTGAAGTTTCGCCGCGCCCCTGGCCAATTCTGCGTGCGAACCCGCTCTTTTGCCGCCCGGCTGGAGGTAGTTCACCAGCCAGTTGAACAAATCGCCCACCGCCGACTGGCCGGCTTCAAGTCCGAAATATCCGGGCCGGACGCTGCCGTCCACGATGCCGCAAAGTCCCGGCACGTCGGCCAGTTTTTGGGCGTGGGGCGCGATCGCGATATCGCAAGTGCTCGTGCCGATGATCTTCACCAGCGTTCCCGGCGCAACCCCGCAACCAACCGCACCCAGATGCGCGTCAAACGCGCCGACCGCCACGGGAATGCCCGCCGTCAAACCGGTTTTCTCCGCCCAGGCCGCCGTCAATCCGCCCACCGCCCGGTCAATGGGATGTACGCGCGGCGTGAGCCGCCCTCGGAGTTGGGCGAGCTTCGGATTCAACTTTGAAAGGAATTGCGCATCGGGATAGCCACCCCATCTGGCGTTCCACATCGCCTTATGGCCGGCGGCGCAGACGCCCGCGATGAATTGGTTGGGAGGTTCCGTGCCGGTGAGCGCGGCGGGGACGTAGTCAGCCAATTCCACCCAGGAATGCGCGGCATTGAAAACCTCCGGCGCGCTGCGGAGACAGCGGAGGATTTTGCTCCAGAACCATTCGCTCGAATAGGTGCCCCCGCATTTGGCGAGAAACTGCGGGCGCATCTTTTTGGCGAGCGCGGTGATCTCGGCTGCCTCGGCCACGGCGGTGTGGTCCTTCCACAGCCACGCCATCGCGGCGGGGTGGCTCGCGAATCTTTTCTGGAACGCGAGCGGCTGGCCCTGTGCATCCACCGGCAATGGCGTGCTGCCGGTGGTATCCACGCCGATACCCGCGATTTGCTCCGGTTTGAACCCGCGCCGGTTTTTCCTGGCGCTCGCCAAGGCCATTTTAATCACGATTTCCGCGCCGGTGACATAGTCCTTCGGATGCTGCCGGGCGAGGTTCGGATCGCGCGATAAAATCACCCCCGCGGTGCCGTGGGCATAATTCCAGACGCCCGTGCCGATTTCGCGGCCGTTGGCGATGTCCACTATCAAGACGCGAACGGAATTCGTGCCGTAATCCAAACCGATTGTGTATCGAGCGTTCATTTGGATCCAAGCCGGCTGGTTCGATCAGGAAACCCAACCACCGTTCAGCCCATAGGCGGTTTCATTCCAGCGCAGTTCCTGTTTGAACTGGCGGAGTTTCGTGTCGGCATCAATGACGACCACTTCGATTCCGGCCATGGTCGCGAAGTCTTCGAGCATTTCCGTCGTGACGGCCTGGCTGAAACCGGTGTGATGCGCGCCGCCCGCGTAAATCCACGCGGCGCAGGCGTCTTCGAAATTCGGCCGGCACTTCCACACGGCCTGCGCCACCGGCAGCCTCGGCATCGGCTGTTCCGGTTTGACCACCTCCACTTCGTTGACGAGCAGGCGGAAGCGGTTGCCGAAATCCATCAGCGCCGCGTTCAGCGCGGGGCCGGCGGGCGTGTTGAACACCAGCCGCGCCGGATCGGCCTTGCCGCCGATGCCGAGCGGATGCACCTGCAATGACGGCTTGCCGTCCGCGAGGCTCGGGCAAATCTCCAGCATGTGCGCGCCGAGCACAACCTTGTTTCCCGGTTGCAAATGATAGGTGTAATCTTCCATGAACGACGTGCCGCCCTTCCGGCCGCTCGCCATGACTTTCATCGCGCGAACCAGCGCGGCGGTTTTCCAATCGCCTTCGGCGGCGAAACCATACCCCTCGGCCATCAGCCGTTGCGGCGCGAGGCCGGGCAGCTGCGCCAATCCGTGCAAATCTTCAAAGGTCGTCGTGAACCCTTTGAAATTTCCATTGGCCAGAAAGGCGCGCAAGCCGAGTTCGATGCGGGCGGCTTCGCGGATGGACTTGGCGCGGCGGCCGTTTTTTTTCAAATCGGCGGTCACTTCGTAAACGGCTTCGTATTCCTTGACGAGGGCGTCAATTTCATTTGACGTAACTTCCTTGACGACTTTCACCAGGTCGCCGACGCCGTGGCCGTTCACGGCGAAGCCAAATTTGATCTGCGCCGAAACCTTGTCGCCCTCGGTCACGGCCACTTCGCGCATGTTGTCGCCGAAGCGGCAGAACTTCGCGGTCTGCCAGTCGGCCCACGCCGCGGCCGCGCGCGCCCAGGCGCCGAGTTTTTCTTGCGTGGCTTTTTCCTGCCAAAAACCGACGACCACCTTGCGCGCCAAACGCAGCCGGCTCCAGATGAAACCATGTTCGCGGTCGCCGTGCGCGGCCTGGTTCAGGTTCATGAAATCCATGTCAATCGTGGCCCATGGAATGTCGCGGTTGTATTGCGTGTGTAGATGCGCCACCGGTTTGCGCAGCTGTTTCAGCCCGTTGATCCACATCTTTGACGGCGAGAATGTGTGGCACCAGGTGATGAGGCCGATGCACTTGGCGGCGTTGTTCGCGGCCTGACAAAGCTCGGTGACCGCATCTGGCGTGACCAGCACGGGTTTGAACACGACTTTGACGGGAATTGCGGGCGCGACATTGAGCGCCCGGGCGATTTCCTGCGAATGCCCGGCAACTTTCTTCAAGGTTTCCGGGCCGTAAAGCTCTTGGCTCCCGGTGATAAACCAGACTTCGAGTTGTTTTAAAGTGTTCATAAATATTTTCTGCGGTTGCTTTCTAATGAAATTCCTGAGGAGCGGGTGAATGCTAGCAAACGTTCTCGGCCCGCACAACTCCGCTGTGCAAAGCAAAGGCGTGGCGCCGGTTTGCAACCTGCCGAATCGCCGATATTCAATCGGGGGCGTACCGTAACGGCCACACCCAACTCCACCCAAACGCTCCCGCACCCAAACGCCCCGCGGCTTGCCCCCGCTGGTTTTTCTTGGCATTCTTTCCGAAATGAAAAATAGAGCATCTGACTCATTGCGTCCCTTTTCCAGCATCCTGTTTGACGGTGACGAACGCGCCGCCGCCCGCGCCATGCTTTATCCGGTCGGGTTCAAGGAGGAGGATTTCTCGAAGCCGCTCATCGGTGTCGCTTCCACCTGGAGCGATGTCACGCCCTGCAACATGCACATCGACAAGCTCGCGCTCGAATCCGAGCGGGGCGTGAACGCCAGCGGCGGCAAGGCGATCATCTTTAACACCATCACCATCTCCGACGGCATCTCCATGGGCACCGAAGGGATGAAATATTCGCTCGTTTCGCGCGAAGTCATTGCCGACTCCATTGAGACGGTTGTCGGCTGCGCCGGCATGGACGGCTACGTGACCATCGGCGGCTGCGATAAAAACATGCCCGGCTCGCTCATCGCCATCGCGCGCATGAACCGCCCGGCCGTGTTCGTCTATGGCGGCACGATTCTGCCCGGCTGCATCACCGGCGATCCGCGCAAGCTGGACGTTGTGTCCGTGTTCGAGGCCATCGGCGCGCACGCGAATAACAAGATCACCGGGGAGGAATTCAAGCAGGTGGAGCAATGCGCCATTCCCGGGGCCGGTTCCTGCGGCGGCATGTACACCGCCAACACCATGGCCAGCGCCATCGAGGCCCTCGGCATGAGTTTGCCGAACAGCTCCGCCCAGAATGCCGTTTCCCCCGCGAAACTCGCCGATTGCCGCGCCGCCGGCGCCGCCGTGGTGAAGATGTTAAAAGCGGGTCTGCGACCCCTGGACATCCTCACCAAGCAGGCGTTTGAGAACGCCATCACCGTGGTCATCGCGCTCGGCGGTTCCACCAATGCCGTGCTGCATTTGCTCGCCATCGCCCACGCCGCGAAGGTGAAGCTGACCATTGACGACTTCACCCGCATTGGCAAGCGCGTGCCCGTGCTCGCCGACTTGAAGCCGAGCGGCAAACATCTCATGTCCGAACTCATCGCCATCGGCGGCATCCGGCCCTTGATGAAGATGCTGCTCGATCGGAAACTGCTCCACGGCGATTGCCTCACCGTCACCGGCGAAACCATGGCCGAGACATTGCGCGGCGTGAAACCGTATCCGGCCTACCAGACCATCATCCACGGCTTCGATAATCCGATCAAAAAGGACAGCCATCTCGTCATCCTGCGCGGCAACCTCGCCAGCGACGGCGCGGTCGCCAAGATTTCCGGCAAGGAGGGCTTGCACTTCGAAGGCAAAGCCATCGTGTTTGAATCCGAGGAGAAGGCGATGAAGGCCATCCTCAATGGCACCGTCAAAAAAGGCCACGTCATCGTCATCCGCTACGAAGGGCCGAAGGGCGGACCCGGCATGCGCGAGATGCTCTCGCCCACCTCGGCCATCATGGGCAAGGGCCTGGGCAAGGACGTCGCCCTCATCACCGATGGGCGGTTTTCCGGCGGCAGCCACGGCTTCGTGGTCGGGCACATCACCCCGGAGGCTTACGTGGGCGGGACGATCGCGCTTGTGAAGAACGGTGACCCGATTCGCATTGACGCCGAGCGGCGGGAACTGACGCTGGTTCTGCCCGCCAAGGAGCTGGCCGCCCGCCGCAAGGCGTGGAAAAAGCCCGCGCCCCGCTATACGCGCGGCGTGCTGGCGAAATACGCCGCCCACGTCACCAGCGCCACCCTCGGCGCGGTGACGGATGACGACTTGAAGTTGTAACATAGCGGATGCAAAACGAACTCGACATTGTTCGCGACGTTTCTGCGAAGCTCGAGTCCGCGCGCATCGGTTATATGCTCACCGGCTCGATGGCGATGAATTATTACGCCCAGCCCCGCATGACTCGCGACATTGACGTCGTGGTTGCCCTGGGGCCGGCGGATGCGGCACGGGTGGTTCAATTATTCAGCCCGGACTACTACGTCTCGCGCGAAGCCGTGGACCATTCCATCAAGGACGAGTCGCTGTTTAACTTGATTCATAACGAGAGCGTCATCAAAGTGGATTGCATCGTGCGCAAGCAGAGCGAATATCGCCTCACCGAATTCAACCGCCGCCAGCGCATCCGGATTGAAAACTTCGAGACCTGGATTGTGAGCAAGGAAGATCTGATTCTTTCAAAATTGTATTGGGCCAAAGACTCGCGTTCCGAAACCCAGCTTGGCGATGTGAAGAACCTGATCTCGACCGGCTGCGACCGGGGCTACATTGAGCGGTGGACGCGCGAACTCGATGTCGCTAACTTGTGGTTGGAAGTTTTACCATGAATGACACCGCGCCGGAAATCGCCGAACTCGTTCGGCAAAAACTAATGGACCGCTCCGGGGCGGAGCGATTTGTCATGGGCGCGCGGATGTTTGACGCCGCCCGTGCCGTGGTTCTGGCGTCGCTGCCCACGGGGCTTTCGCCGGCTGAATTGAAGCGCCAACTCTATCAACGGGTTTATGGACTGGACGCGCCATTCTGAAAAATGCGGCGCCCACGTCACCCCCCCCGGAGGGACGAGTTCCACGAGTCTCCAATATTTCCTCTGCGCGATTTCCCAATATCCGCACGCAAAATGGTAGCTGATACCCTGCGCACGGTCCGGCCGGATGTAGGAGACGACGTGAGGAGTCTCTAATAGGAGTCTCTAAATTCAAAATCTGCGTTTAAAGCTTGATTCCGCCTTCCCGCCGCCACAGATTCCAAATCAGCCAGATGCTTGAGGAACGCCACAACATCGGTCGGGTCCAGATCACGGGGTTGATGCTATCTCTTTCCCCTTGGCCGCTTCTACTTCCCATATGCCTCCACCGTGCGCGCATTCTGTTCCGTGGCTCACATCGCGAGTAGGCGGTAGCTTTTTAGGCCATGTTCACGCATTTATGAAAACTATTTTCGCCTATGTCCTGACCTGCCTGTCAGTGGTTGCTGCCGGCACCAACGATGTCCAGGTTGTTACCACAACTGACACTAACGCCCAGCCCGGTGTTTTGATTACCGTTGATACCTATACCCGCGGAGGTCAGACGAATTTGATTCGCGTAGCTCGTACGAGAGCCGGCGAGTTCGTTGATCGCCAGCAGACATTTTATCATGATGGCTCGCGGCTGGGCGGATTGCTCACTTATCCGCACGGAAGCTCCTTTCTTTCAACCGTGGGTGCACCGTGTTTCTTGACCGTCAATTCCATCGATTGTGATGGTTCTAACAACTTATTTTCCGCCTTCGTTATCAACAGTAATTCGGTGTTGGCGGACGCTTTTACCTGCACGAACGGCATTTTTTATCCTGAAGACAGCGCATACATTCAGCGAATGGCCAGTCATTCTCATGGTTTGCCGCACTGATTTGCTATGACTACATGTTTAACATAAACGGCTCAGTCCTTTACTTTGCGCACTCCCGTCCCCGCGCTTGACCCCGCTGGCGAACGCGCCCACTCGTTCATCCGCACTGGCCGCCATCAAAATCTGGTTAATTTGATTTCCCCGTTGAACAGTTTGCGGTACCTTGGGTCAAATTGTGCTCATGCCAATCGTCATGCAACGAGTGAGAAATGTTTCCCTGATGCTGCTGGTCCCGGCGGTAGCGCTGGCCATTTGGGCCGGTTGCGAGACCGGCCGGTCCGATGTGCCGGTCCTGCCCGCACTGCCGGCCACAAGCCTGAAACCCGGCCCCAACGACCCGCGGATTGCCCTCGTTGCCGCCCGGTTGCTGGAGAATAATCATTACCTTCAGCGCACGCTGGATACGGAATTGTCGGAGAAATTCTTCGACAGTTACGTTGATTCCCTGGATCCGCGCCACGAAAACTTTTTCCAGAGCGACCTGGCCGAATTTGATATTTACCGGACGAATCTCGACAAGCTGACGCTCGAACCCGGTACGGCGGATCTCACCCCGGCCTTCGCCATTTATAACCGCTTTGCCGATCGCGTTCAGCAGCACGATGCCTACGTGATGGAACTGCTGAAGCAGGACAAATTCAAGTTCAACACGGATGAGAAGATCGTCCTCGACCGGCGGCACGCGCCGTTCCCGACCAACCTGGCCGACGCGGAGTCGCTCTGGCGGCAGCGGTTGCGCTACGAGTATCTGCAGGAAAAACTGTCGCGCGAAATCGTCGAGACCAATGGCAGCCTCGTCATCCGGCTGCCGGCGGAGGCCGGGAAGGACATCACCGCCAAACTGGAGAGCCGTTACCGGTGGAACCTGCACCAGACCACCAACTGGGACAGCGATGGCGTCCTGCAGGCTTACCTCAACGGATTGTGCCACGCTTACGACCCCCATACGGATTACATGAGCGCGCCGCACGCCCAGGATTTTTCCATCACCATGAACCTTTCGCTGTTCGGCATCGGCGCGACGCTGGCCGAGGACGATGGCTATTGCACCATTCGCTCGCTGGTGCCCGGCGGACCGGCGGCGAAAAGCAAGCAGTTGAATGAAAACGATCGCATCGTGGCCGTCGCCCAAGGGGACAAGCCGCCCGTGGACGTGGTGGACATGGAACTGGAAAAAGTCGTCCAGCAGATCCGCGGCCCGAAAGGCACCGAGGTCCGTCTGACCCTCAGTCCGGTCAGCGACCGCAGCACGCACAAGGTGGTCACCCTCATCCGTGACGAGATCAAGCTCGAAAATTCCGAGGCCAAGGCCAAACTGGTCGAGTTCCCCGATGGCCGGCGTATCGGCATCATTGACCTGCCGTCATTCTACGCCACGGTCAACGGTCTGGGCGACAAAAACGGCAGCACTACCCCCAAATACACCTCGGTGGACGTCGCCCGGCTGGTCGAACGGCTCAAAGTTGAAAAAGTTTCCGGGATCATCATTGACCTGCGCTCGAATCCCGGCGGCTCGCTCGAGGAGGCCATCAAGTTCACCGGTCTGTTCATCAAGGGCGGCCCGGTGGTGCTGGCCCGCGATCCCGACAACCATGTCCAGGTGGATACCGTCCCCGGCAGTCTGGACCTTTACGACGGACCGCTCGTCGTCATGATTAACCGCTTTAGCGCGTCTGCCTCGGAAATTGCCGCCGCAGCCTTGCAGGACTACGGCCGCGCGCTGATTGTCGGCGACATCTCTACGCACGGCAAAGGCACCGTGCAAAGCCTCAACCAGCTCAAGCCGTTCGTCTGGTCGGCGGACAAGAATGCGACGAACGATCCGGGCAATCTCAAGATCACCATCCGAAAATTCTACCGCGTCAGCGGCGCGTCCACGCAGTTCAAGGGCGTTGAACCGGACCTCGTTTTGCCGGATGTGCTGAACTACTCCACGCAGGTCGGCGAAGCCTCGCTCGAAAATCCGATGCCGTGGGACACCATCCAGCCTGTGCCCTACGACAAGTTGAATCTGGTCCAGCCCAGCCTCGCGACGCTCAAGGCCCGCTCCGATGCGCGCCTCGCGACCAACCAGGATTTCCAGTACGTCCGGCAGGACATCGCCGAGTTCCAGAAAGCGCAGGCGGACAAGACCGCCACCATCAACGAACGGGAATCAATCAAGGATCATGAGCGCGTCTATCTTCAGAACAAGATTCGTGACGCCGAACGCTCCGCCCGCAAACCGGACGGCGTGAAGATTTATGACATCACCGTCGAGAACGCCGACCAGCCGGGGCTAACGGAAGCCAAGCCCGCGGAGGATGCCGGCTCACCCGCTGTGTTTAACATCACGGCGACCAATCAGTTGAACCAGGTTTACAATTCTATGGTCTCCGTTTTCACCAACTCAGTCGGCACCAACCTGGTTGCCACCACCACGTCCACCAACGCCATAAAATCCGCCGTCGCCGGCAAAAAATCGCCGCCGCCGTTTGACCCGATGCTAGACGAAACCCAGCGCATCCTGCTGGACTACATTTCGCTCCTCCGCAAAACCAATCCCGTGGCCGCCAGCCAGTAAGTTTGTGAAACCGGTCGTAATTCTGGCCGCAGCGCTGGCCTTTGCCGGATCGGCACGGGCCGATGTCAATTACGACCTCGGCAAACAGCAGGCGAAACGCCAGGTGGACCAGAGCAACGCGCAGCAGGGCATTCCTCCGTCGCAACCGCCCACGCCGCCCACGGATCCTGCGCTCGCCGCCACGTTGCAAAACATTGCCGACCTCCGCGCCGACCTGGAGGCGCTTGGTCAGGCCGCCGACGCCCAAGCCGGGGCCGACCAGCGCGCTTCCTTGATGACCCATCTTTCCGCCGCCGCCGCGCCGGGAAAAAAAGCCTCGGTGGCGTCCGTCAAGAAACTGTCCGGCCTACTGATCACGGCCGCCAGTGGTCGAAAAAATCTGGCCGCTCAAAATGCCCGGCTGGCGCGCGCCCTCCACGCTTTGTTCAACGGCGCGCATCTTTCCGCCCCGCAGCAGCAGGCGCAGCTCGACGCCGTGGAAAAAATTCTCACTGACGCTGGGGTGCCGGCGGCGGATGCGGGCGAGGTGGTCAGTGTCCTCCGGGAGATTGCCGCCGAAACCCGGTAGCCTATGCCGTCCGTCAAATGCCCCACCTGCCGGAAGTTTGGAGATTGGTTCGCCGGGAAATACGGGCCGTTCTGCTCGCATCGCTGCCGGCTGGTTGACCTGGGCAAATGGTTTGCCGCCGAGCATGTCATTTCCGAGCCGCTCAAGCCGGAACACTTCACTAAATACGCCGACCTGCCGCCCGGCAAATACCTCGACCAGCCGGAGGACTGACCGGGCAGGAAAACTGACCGAATTGAGAATCTCAAATTTTCTTTTGACAGATTTTGTCCGTTAACTAAAATTTAAAGACTTGGTTTTCAACCGGTCGTGCCGGATGCTTTTCGTCGCGATGGTTCTTTGGCAGGTTTGATTTTATTGCTGTGTCAGCGGATGTCCTCCGGCCGATTGGCTGCGCACCGCCCCACCGCAATGACCGATTCGTCCGCCTTTTTCTCAGGTGGTCGCTGACCTCAAGGAATTGATTACCGCTGACGGATTGGCGAGTCAGTTTTTTACATCTTTACCACCTGCAAAAAACAAAATTGGTAAAGATAAGGTAAAGGTCCGGATGCTCTATCAACGACTTACAAAAGTTTGCCGGCTTACTGGTAAAGATGAGGTAAAGTCACGGCCCCGCCATTATTTCCCAATTCCCAAGATCTCAAAGCCCAGAATCCAATTCGATTATGGTGCCTGAAATGTCCTGTTTCGAGACACTATCAGCCTGACCACCGTAAGGTGTCCGTTTCGGGATTTTGTGCTTTAATTGTAAGGGTTATATCCGTCGGAGTTGAATGTTTTTTTAAAGTAGCTGTCCATTGATTGATTTAATTAATTTATGATGTTGATGGATTACAAATACCTGCTTTTCGTGATGCTGCCCGGCTTGCTTATCGGCCTGTGGGCGCAGCTGAAGTTGCATTCCGCTTTTGGCAAATACAGCCAGGTGCCGGTGGCCTCCGGTCTCACCGGCGCCCGGGCGGCGCGGCGCATCCTCGACGATGCCGGCCTCAACAACGTGCCGGTGGAGGAGGTCGAAGGCCAGTTGACCGACCATTACGATCCGGCCCGGCGCGCGCTGTTTTTGTCGTCGGATAATTTCCACGGCAACTCCGTGGCTGCGGTCGGCGTGGCCGCGCATGAATCCGGCCACGCGCTGCAGCATCAGGCGGCCTACGCGATGCTCAATCTGCGCATGGCGCTGGCGCCGGTAACGCAGTTCGCCAGCGTTGCCTATGGCATCATTTTGCTGCTGGGTTTTGTCATGGGCCTGATGAAATTTGCTCTGCCGGTCATCATCGTGGTCTTCGCCATCATCACCCTGTTCCAACTCGTCACGCTCCCGGTGGAATACGACGCCAGCGCCCGCGCCAAGGAACAGTTGTTCCGCCTCGGCTTGGTGCGGGAAGACGAGCGCGCCGGCGTCAGCCAGGTGCTGGATGCCGCCGCCCTCACTTACGTTGCCGCGCTGGTCAGCTCGATTTTGACCCTGCTGTATTATATCACCGCGGCGCGCGACAGCCGGAATTAAGGTAAATTTGCTTGGCGGCTTCGCGGCGTGGGTTTAACTTTTCCGCATACATGGCGGCAAAAAAAGTTCAACGCAAATCGCGGCCGGCTCCGCGGAAAAAGCCGGCTTCCATTCCGGTACCACTCAAGGCTGTTTCGCCGCCGTCGCCGCCGATCACCGTGCCTTCGGATGCGCCGGTGGTAAAACCCGCCGAGGGCGACACCACCCAATTTCTCCGCCGTGAGGCCGAGCGGATGGACGGCGACAGCGCCATCCGCCTCTACCTCCGCGAAATCGGTCTGGTGAAACTGCTTACGCCGCAGGAGGAGATCGAACTCGCCGCCAAGATCAAGAAGGGCGATAAAAAAGCGCGCGAGCACATGATCAAGGCCAACCTTCGCCTCGTCGTGAAAATCGCCCGCGATTACGAAGGCATCGGCTTGCCGCTTCTCGATTTGATCAGCGAAGGCAACATTGGCCTGATGAAGGCCGTCGAGCGCTTCGACCCGAAAAAGGGCGGCAAACTTTCCACCTACGGCTCGTGGTGGATCAAGCAGTCCATCAAACGCGCGCTCGCCAACCAGTCCAAGACCATCCGGCTGCCGGTGCATCTGGTGGACAAGATTTCCAAGATGCGCCGGACGGGGATGAAGTTGCAGGAGGAATTCGGCCGCGAACCGACCGATGAGGAGCTCGCCGCCGAGCTCGGCACCACCGCCGCGCGCGTCTCGCAGATGCGCACCGCGTCCATCCGGCCCGCGTCACTCGACGCCCCGGTGGGCGACGACGACTCCAACAACTTTTCCGAAATCGTCGAGGATGAGCGCGCCGTCAATCCTTACGACGAACTGGAAGACAAGACCGTCACCGGCATGTTGCAGGACATGGTGAAGCATCTTGACGCCCGCGAGGCGACGATTCTCCGCTACCGCTTTGGCCTTGATGGCGGCAATGAAAAAACATTGGAGGAGGTCGGCGAGAAATTCGGCGTCACGCGGGAACGCGTTCGCCAGATTCAGAACCTCGCCTTGCGCAAGCTTCGCAAGATGATCGAGAAGCTCGAAAAAACAAAACCGAAGGAACTTTGACCCATGCCCCAAGCCGTCACGGCTGCCGAAATCGAAGCCGCCATCCGCAACGTTCCGGATTTCCCCAAGCCCGGCATCCAGTTCAAGGACATCACGCCGGTGCTGGCTGATCCGCGGCTCTTCGCCGGTGCGATCGACCTGCTGACAGAAAATTTTTCACCCGGTAGTATCGACGCCGTGGTGGGCATCGACGCGCGCGGCTTCATCTTCGCCGCTGCCGCCGCGACCAAATTGAACGCCGGCTTCATCCCCATCCGTAAAAAAGGCAAGCTGCCGCACTCCACGCACGAGCAGGATTACGCGCTCGAATATGGCCACGCCACGGTCGCCATCCACACCGATGCGCTCAGGTCCGGCGCGCGGGTGCTGCTGATTGACGATCTGCTCGCGACCGGCGGCACCGCCGGGGCTGCCGCCGCGCTCCTGCAAAAGCTCGGTGCCAACATCCGGGAAATCGTTTTCCTTATCGAATTAAAATTTCTTGATGGCCGCAAACAGCTGAAGAATTTCCCCGTGCGTTCCCTCGTTGTATATTGAGCCGGGGACGAACTGCATGATTGAAGCCCCCATTTTGAGCGTCGTCGCCCCGTGCTACAACGAGCAGGGCAACCTGGTTCCCTTGGTGACCGCTGTCCGCGAGGCCTTGGAACCCCTCCAGATCGCCTACGAAATTGTCATCGCGGACGATTGTAGCTCGGATGACTCCTGGAACATCCTCCAAACGCTCGGCGCCGCCGACCGGCGCATCCGCGCGGTTCGGCTGGACCGCAATTGCGGCCAGTCCGCGGCGGTGTGGGCCGGCCTCCAGGCCGCCACCGGCCGCTACCTCGCCACCCTGGATGCCGACCTGCAAAATCATCCACGCGAACTGCCGCGCTTCCTCGCCGCCATCCAGGAGGACCGGTGCGACTGCGTGTGCGGCTCGCGCGTCGCGGCCCGCGCCCGGGGCGATTCTGCTGTGCGCCGGATTTCCTCCAAGATCGCCAACGGCATCCGCAACCGCATCACCCGCGAAACCGTCAGCGACTCCGCCTGCGGCTACCGGATTTTCCGGCGCGAATGCGCGGCCCGGCTGAAATTTTTCAAGGGCATGCACCGCTTCATGCCCACGCTGTTTCGCATCGAAGGCTTCACCGTCACGGAAATCCCCATCAGCCATCACACGCGCCTCTCCGGCCAGAGCCATTACGGCGTGTTGAACCGTCTGTTCGTCACCATCTACGACCTGTTCGCGGTGCGCTGGATGCAGAAACGCATGTTCCGCTTCGAGGTGAAGGCGCGCATCAATATCCCGCCGGATCCACCGGCGCGTTGAAGGTTGGCGGCGCATTTGGGTTTTCCAACGACGTTTTCACCGCTACCTTCCTGACGATGCACTGGCTGCAAACATTCGACACGAATCTGTTTCTATTCGGCAACCGCTCGCTGGTCAATCCGTTCTTCGACTGGCTGATGCCGGTCTTGAGCGGCAGCAACGGGGTGAAGACCCCATTTCTCTGGCTGGCGGCGGTGGCGGGCGTGACCGTGCTGGCATTCGGCAACCGTCGGCTGCGGCTGTGCGTGCTGCTCACCGCGCTTATCGTGGGCACCAACGACGGCCTGATCTGCAATCCGCTCAAGCAGGCCGTCCACCGCGCGCGGCCCTTCGTCACGCTGCCGGATGCCCGGCTGTTCGGCGTCGTCGGCCAAGGCTACGTTCCGCCGGAAATAAGTGCCGATGGCGTGGACATGGCGGCCGGCAAGGGCAGCCACAACAGCATGCCCTCTGCCCATGCCGCCAACTTTTTCGCCGCCACGATGGCGCTCTTCCTGTTCTACCGGCGCAGCCTGTGGTTCATGTTGCCCCTGGCGCTCGGCGTTTCCTTTTCCCGCATTTATAACGGGGTGCACTATCCCAGCGACGTGCTGGCCGGCGCCATTCTCGGCGCTGGTTGGGCGGTGGCCGTGGCTGTGGCCGTCGAAACCGGGTGGCGGTGTTTCGGAAAACGATATTTCCCCCGCGCCTTCGCCACTGCGCCTTCGCTCGTGCCGAATTTGAATTTGGGCAATCTCCCGGGCCGCTGACCATGGCCGCCACGGAGATTCTTCTGCGCGTGCGTGATTACGATCTCGCCGCCACGCTAGATTCCGGCCAGGTTTTCCGCTGGCAGCCTGTTGATAATTACTGGCACGGCGTTGTCGGCCAGCATTCGCTCCAGTTAAAGCAAAAGGGAAATGTTATTCACGCTACCGCGCTGGCGCCGGTGAAGAGCTCGCAATTTCTCCGCCACTTTCTTCAGACCGAAACGGATCTCGCCGCCATCCTCAGAACCTTTCCCGATGATGAGCCGATGCGTCGCGCCGTTGCCGCCTGTCCGGGACTGCGCCTGCTCCGGCAGGACCCGTGGGAATGTCTCGCGTCGTTCATTCTGTCGTCCACCAAGCAAATCGTCCAGATCCGGCAGATCGTCGCCTTGCTCTGCGAGCGTTTTGGCGAACCCGTCACCCAGCCTTCGGCCACCCTCTGCCCCTCCAATGGGGAGAGGGACGGGGCAGGGGACGTCCGACGATTTTCTTTTCCATCTCCAGAGAAACTCGCCGCCTGCAACGAGGCCGATCTGCGCGCGTGCAAAATGGGCTTCCGCGCGCCCAGCCTGCTGAATGCCGCGCGCCAGATCGCCGGCGGCAGAATCGATCTGGAGCAAATCCGCACCTTGGACTACGCCGCCGCCCGCGCGGAGTTGATGACTTTGCGTGGCGTCGGCGGCAAGATTGCCGACTGCGTGCTTCTCTTTGCCTATGGCTTTGACTCCGCCTTTCCGGTGGATGTGTGGATTGAACGCGCCTTGCAGGAATTGTATTTTCCCCGCCGCCGGGCCAGTGCAAAACGGCTGCGCCACTTTGCTGCCACGCATTTCGGTCCGCATGCCGGCTACGCGCAGCAGTATCTTTTTCATTATATGCGGACGAAGGCAAAATAGCTTTTCCTTGATAATTATTTTCAACGCCGTTAAATGCCTGCCTTGTGTTTGGGAATCGGATAAATATGCGCGGACAACTGTCACCGCAGGAAAAGGCCAAGCCACCCCGGTTTTGGCCTTCATTGATTATGTCCGTAATGCTGCTGGCGCTTGGTGGAGGGGTTTTGTGGGTCGGGTGGGTCGCGATTGATCGGCAGCATTATGAGATGAATTGGAAAGCAAGCGGTTTGGGTGGCACGTCGAGTGGCGTCCTGATCTTCGATGGAGCGGCCGCTGTCCGGCACGGGATCGGCTTGACGGCTTTTGGAGCGATGCTGGTGACTTGGGCCGTGGGTGTAGTGATTGGGTTGGCACGGCAACATTCACTCGGTTTGATAATGAATTTGTTGATTGGGCTAACATGGCTTTCCGCCGCTTGTTTGACGACTGCCAGTATTTGCCTGTTTCCTCCGTGGAGAATACCGGGTATTACCTTTTGGATGGTGGTGGCGCTGGTCCTGGGTTTTGCGTTTGCCCTGCCATATGCCATACGTAAGAGTTGGCGGGGAGGCTTCTTCATCGGGTTAATCGGCGCGACCATGGCTTGTGGCTCGATCAACCCCGGGGCGGGAGCCGGTATGGCAATTGGGGTATTGGTGTCGCTGCTAATTCTGGTGCATACCATTTTGCTTTTTCCAAAGCTGGAGAAAAAACTATTGCCGGACGATCTGACGGCTTAGCCGGAAACGTCATGCATCCTTCGCGCGAATTGAAATGAATCTTGATGCTCTCCTTTCGCCGGAGGAATTGCCCGCATTGACCCGGCGCGATCTGCGCGGCACGGCCTGCGTGGTGTTCGATATCCTGCGCGCGACCAGCTCTTTCGTCACCGCACTGTACCACGGCGCGCGCGCGATCATCCCCGTCAGCGAAATCGCCGAAGCCGTCGCGCTCCGTCAGCTGCGGCCGGAAGTGCTCTTGGCCGGTGAACGCGACGGTGTGCGCATTCGCGCCGCGCAGTCGGGCGGCGTGGATTTTGATTTCGGCAATTCCCCGCGCGAGTTCACGCCGGAACGGGTGCGCGGGAAGACCATCGTCAGCACCACCACGAATGGCACGCGCGCCTTGCGGGCGTGCGCGGCGGCGAAAACGGTCCTGGCCGGCTCGTTCCTGAACCTCGCGGCCACGGCGCAGTTTCTGCGCGGGCAACCGGAAATTCTCCTCATCTGCGCCGGCACCGGCGAGAACGCGGCCACGGAAGATATTTTGGCGGCCGGCGCGCTGGTGGAATTGCTTTTAGCCGGCCAGAAAGTGCGGCCCAAAACCTCCAGTAACGCGTTTGCCGCCCACATGGCTTTTTCCGTCCGGTCCGAACATTTTCCCAATGCCGTCCGCGATTCCGAGAACGGCCGGCGGCTGCTCGCCATTCCGGAACTGCGCGACGACGTGGCGTTCTGCGCCCGGCGCGACTTCTTCAATCTCGTGGCGATGATGCACGCGGACGGTTCGCTGCGGCGAGTTTGATAAACCGAAAGTTGCCGCCCGGATTGCCGTCAAGTGGCTTTAAGTTTTTCCAGCTCTGCGCCCTCGCGGTGCCGGATGATCGCCTCGACCTTCGGCACGTACATCTGGGTCTCCGCCGGCAGATGGGTGGCAATGCGCCCGTAGTTATTCGTGCCGAAACGGTTCAACTGCCGCTGCACCGTGCCTTCGCCGCAATTGTAGGCCGCCACGGCCAGCCGCCAGTCGCCGAATTGTTCGTGGAGACGCCGCAAATACTTGGCCGCTGCGTGTGCCGCCGGTTCCGGCTGCTGGCGCTGGTCGAACGGAAACAAACTCAGCCCGAGATTTTTCGCCGTCGCCGGCATGAGTTGAAACATCCCCGCCGCGCCGGCGGGGCTGCGGGCGCGCTTGTCGAAACCGGATTCCACCTCTGCCAGCCACACGAGTTCCCCCGGCACCCCTTCGGCGGCAAAAATGGCTTTCAGTTCCGGCACGAATTTTTTCGCGGCTTCCGGCCACGGACGCGGCGCGACTTTTTTGACCCAGACCTGTTGCTCCACCGCGAACGACGGGTTCGGTGCGTGCGGCGGCAGGTTGGTTCCCGCTGGCGGCGGGGGTGGCGGCGTGATGGCTTTCAATTCCTCCGCCGCGTCAAAATAATCCAGCCGCGCCCTTAGCCAGGCGGCATATGCCTGGGTTTCCTCATGCCCGTCGAGCAGCGGCAGGATGGCCTTTGCGCCATCCTTCAACTGTGCCACGTCCAAAACATAGTCGCCCTGAAGATAGGCCTGATAGTTCTTGAGAAAATCCTCAACCTTCCCGCGGTCCACGTCCTGCAGCGCCTTGAGCACGTCGGGGTCGAGATTGTCCTGCGCAAACTGCTGCGCGGCATCGAGCAGGCCGCCCACGTCCAGCGCCGGCTCGTCGTTCGTCTGGGCGGGCAGCCGCCCGCCGGTGGCCAGCAGCAGGACGACGACGAGGCGAAACTTCATCGCTGCAAACTAATCCGTTTTGGCGGCGAAGCAAAGACCGGAACCAACTTGCCGCTCGCACCCTTTGCCTTTAGCCTGTCCATTATGGCTTGGTTCACCGACCGGCATTGCTTTATGGCTGCCGTGACCTTTTATGGTCTGGCAACGATCTATTCCGTTTTTCTCTGGCGCAAGGGTTTTCGCCGGGACGAATGGGTGAACTATTTTCTACTGGCCGGCGGCGTGGCGCTGCACACGCTGGCCATGACCAAGCGCGGCCTGACGCTGCACAGCTGCCCTGTCAACAACCTCTACGAGGCCACCACCTTCCTGCTCTGGGCGCTCGGCCTGGCGTGCCTGGTTTATTCGCTGCTGCCGCGCTTCAAGTTTCTCGCCGCGTTCACCGCCCCGGTGTTGTTCACCGTCGGCGTGTTTGCGCTGATGCCGTCGCTCGATCCGCCGCACGGGCCGAAGCCCGAATTTTCCGGCGCGCTGCGCAGCCTGCATGCCGCCACCATCCTGCAATCTTACGGCGCATTTGGCCTCGCGGCGGTGGCGGCGGCGATGTTCCTGATGCAGCGGCACGATTTGAAATTTCACAAGCTCCGCGCGCTGCTCTCGCTGCTGCCGTCCATCCAGCGGCTGGAACTCATCACCTTCCGGCTCGTCGCGGTGGGCTTTGTGCTGCTCACCATCGGCCTCGCCGCCGGCTCGCAACTGCCGCGTCACGCGGGCAAAGCCTATCTCTCCGACCCCAAGGTCCTCTGGGCGGCGGTGCTCTGGCTGGTGTATCTGGAAGCGCTCGTGGCTTACAAGTTTTTCGGGCGGACCAGCCGGCGCTTCGCCACGGGTGTCGCCATCGCCTTCGTGTTTCTGCTGCTGACGTTTGGCATCACCAATAAGTTTTCGCCGATGCATCAGGAGGATCCTCCGGAAACGACTAACAGCGTGATGACGACGGTTTACGCTCCCGTACTCGCCCCCCGTCACTTGTCGCTTGTCACCGGCCAATGAGTGTTGTCGTCATCGGTTTGAGCCACCGCTCCGCGCCCGTGGAACTGCGCGAACGCTTTGCTTTTGCCGGCGATAAAATCCCCGCTGCGCTCCAGGCCCTGCGTGATGCCGGCCTCGCCACGGAGGCTGCCATTCTCTCCACCTGCAACCGCGTGGAAATCTACGCCGTCACCCCGCTCGCGCCGGACGCCGCCTTTGCGGAACTGAAAAAATTCCTGATTGCGCACCACGCCTACGACGGTGCGTTGGGCGATGAGTTGTACTCCTTCGCCGAGCCCCACAGCCTGCATCATCTCTTTAAGGTGGCCGCCGGGCTGGATTCCATGGTCATCGGCGAGACGGAGATTTTCGGCCAGCTCAAGGATGCCTACGAACTCGCCTTCTCCCGCCAGTTCACCGGCGCGCGGCTCAACAAGTCATTTCAGCGCGCGTTCAACGTGGCCAAGCATATTCGCACCGCGACCAACATCCAGCGCGGCAGCGTCTCCGTGATGTCCGCCGCCGTGGAACTCGCGGAAAAGATCTTCACGTCGCTCGCCGATCACGAAGTCCTCGTCATCGGTGCCGGCGAGACCAGCGAGAAGACCGCGCGCGCCCTGCAATCGCGCGGGGTGAAAAAAATCACCGTCACTAACCGTTCGCCCGAACGCGCTGCTGCCCTCGCCGCCGAATTGGGCGCGCGCACGGTGCCGTTCGCCGATTGGCCGGAGGAGTTTGAGCGCGTCGATATCGCCATCAGCAGTACCGCCGCGCCGCACCATCTTCTCGACCGTGCAAAGCTGGAGCCGCTCATGCGCCGCCGCAAGCATCGGCCGCTGTTGCTCATCGACATCGCCGTGCCGCGTGACATCGACCCCGGCGTGAGTGCCCTGGACAACGTCTATCTCTACAACGTGGATGATCTTCAATGCATCGCGAACGAATATCTGAACCTGCGGAAGGAGGAAGTGAACCGCTGCGAAAAAATCATCGCCGAGAAGGTGGCGGCTTTGCTGGCAGCGAACCAGTATGGGGCCGCCAGGGTTCCAGTATGAAAGTGAATTGACCGGCTTTACCCTGTGTTGTTTTCTTTTCATCCGTGCTCATCCGTGTGAATCTGTGGTCAATAATTTATGCCTGAAAAGCCGATTGTCATCTGCACGCGCGGCAGCGCGCTCGCCCTCGCGCAGTCCAACCTGATTGCTGCGATGTGTCGCGCCGCATTCCCCCGGCTCCCCTTCGAGCTGAAAATCATCAAGACCACCGGCGACAAATTGCAGAAGGCTTCGATGGCCAAGACCGATCCCAGCCTGCCGAAAGGGCTCTTTACGAAGGAACTCGAAGTGGCTCTGATCAAGGGTCAAGCCGACCTCGCCGTGCACAGTCTGAAAGATTTGCCGACGGAATTGCCTGCCGGCCTCATTCTCGCCGCCACGCCTAAGCGCGAGGACGTGCGCGATGTGCTTATTTATCGCGCCGCGGCCTTTTTGAAGCAGCAAAAGGAACGGTCGCCGGGTCAAGGCGCATTGCGCGGTTTCCAGCCGCACCTGAAGCTGAAAGATTTTCCGAAAGGCGCGACCATCGCCACGAGCAGCACCCGGCGCAGGATGTCGCTGCTTGCGGCGCGGCCGGACCTGAAGATCGTCGAGATTCGCGGAAATGTTTCCACGCGGATGCAGAAGGTGGCCGAGCAGGGTGAACTAGACGCGACGGTGCTGGCACTGGCGGGTTTGACGCGATTGAAATTCCAGATCAACGCCGACGGCACGCTCGCAGGCGAAGCGGTGCCGGACGGCCTGCTGGCAACCGTGCTGGATCTCGAAGTGATGCTGCCCTGCGTGGGGCAGGGCGCCATTGGCATCGAGATCCGCGCGGACGACGAGCGCATCGGTAAAATCGTGGAGCGACTGAACCATGTCAACACGTTCCATGCGGTGACGGCGGAACGGGCGTTCCTGCGCGGTATGGGCGGCGGCTGTCAAAGCCCGGTCGGGGCGCATGCGGAAATCACCGGCACCAAGATTTTGCTCAAGGCGGTTTCCTTCCGCGATGAAACGGTGAAGCGCGGCGAGGGGAAACGTCCCATCGCCGAGGCGGCGTTGCTGGGCGAGCAGATCGCCGCGGAGTTGAAGTGAATTTCCAAAGAAAAACGGCGCGAACTTTTGGTTCGCGCCGTTCCCCAATTCCTCCAACGAGGGGTATTTGGAATTACTTCTTGGATGACTTCTTGATCGGCACGGTCGCAATGGTCTGGAGGATGCGGCCGGCGATCTTGTAGGGGTCGCCCTGGGAGTTCGGTCGGCGGTCTTCGAGATAACCTTTGTAGCCGTTGTTGACAAAGCTGTGCGGCACGCGCACGGAGGCTCCGCGGTTGGCCACGCCATAGTTGAACTTGTCGATGGACTGGGTTTCATGCAGGCCGGTGAGGCGCAGATGATTGTCCGGACCATAGACGGCGATGTGTTCGTTCTTGTATTTGTCGAACGCTGCCATGAGCGCCTCGAAATAATCCTTGCCGCCGACGGTGCGCAGGTGATCGGTGGAGAAGTTGGAGTGCATGCCGGAGCCGTTCCAGTCCACATCCTTGCCGAGCGGCTTGCAATGCCAGTTTACGTCCACGCCGTATTTTTCGCAGAGGCGCATCAGGAGATAGCGGGCCACCCACACCTGGTCGGCGGCGTTCTTGGAGCCTTTGCCGAAGATCTGGAATTCCCACTGGCCTTTGGCCACTTCGGCGTTGATGCCTTCGTGGTTGATGCCGGCGTCAAGGCAGAGGTCGAGGTGCGTGTCCACAATCTCGCGGGCGATGCAGCCGACATTCCGGTAGCCGACGCCGGTGTAGTATTCACCCTGCGGATAGGGGAAGCCGGATTCCGGGAAGCCCAGGGGCTTGCCGTCCTTGTAGAGGAAATATTCCTGTTCGAAGCCGAACCAGGCGCCGGGATCATCAGGAATGGTGGCGCGTCCGTTGGACGGATGCGGCGTCTTGCCGTCCGGCATCATGACTTCGCACATGACGAGGGCGCCGTTTTTCTTGGTGGTGTCGGGATAGACAGCCACGGGCTTAAGCATGCAGTCGGAAGTGCGGCCTTCAGCCTGGCGGGTCGAGCTGCCGTCAAAACCCCACATCGGGAGTTCTTCGAGCTTGGGAAAGGCTTTGAATTCCTTGACCTGGGTTTTGCCGCGGATGTTGGCGACGGGTTCATAGCCGTCGAGCCAGAGGTATTCTAATTTGTATTTAGCCATGTGCGTGGTGTGTGTATTTGATTTAGTATTTGCGATTCAACTGACGCCGGGGCATCAGTTGGACAACGGTGAGAAAGTTTGAGCAGGGACGGTGCCAGACTGCAAGAATTTTGTTCGAAGAATTGTAAAACCTCCGTTTTCCCCCGTCTACCAATGGTTTTGCCGGCGGGAATAACTTTGCGCCATTGGCCCGCCACCCGCCCCGATAGGGAATTTCTGCGGTAATTTAATCAGCGTGAATAAAAAACTCCCTTGCCGGTGCAATGCCGCTTTGCATCGTCTCAGGGATGCGTCATATTCGCCGCGGGATGTTGAAGGTAAAAGATACATTGCGCGCGACCGTTCATTTGAGTTTTGACGGCCGGGTGTTCAAGGCTTACCACGGGCCGAAGGCGAATGGGAGGTTCGATAACGAGGTGCGCGTGCTGCGCCATCTCAAGGCGCACGGTTGCGATTTTGTGCCGCGCCTGCTGGAAGCCGACCGGAGCAAGCTGCGCATCATCACCACCAACTGTGGCACCCGCGTGGAGCAGTTGGATGAGCAGCGCCGGAAGGAAATCTTCGACGAACTGGAAAAGTTTGGCGTGCGCCACGATGATCCGGACGTCCGCAACGTCACTTACCGGTTCTCCGACGGACGCTTTTGCGTGATTGATTTTGAGTTCGCTACCATTTTGCCAGAGGACAAGAAGGAACCTGAATGAAGTCAAAAATTGTCAAAAACCCAAAAAAGTCGAAGGCGGTCATCTTGAAATGGTCCGGTTGCTCGGACGTCGGCAAGGTGCGCAAGAACAACGAAGACGCCTTTCTCGGCCTGCGGTTCGATGCGCGCGAGGTTCACCGTCTTGGCAAATTCGGCGAGGCCGGTGCGGCGAAGCATGCTTTCACTTTCGCGGTCTGCGACGGCATGGGCGGAGCGAAGGCCGGCGAATACGCCAGCCAGATCGCCGTGGAGAAAATCACCACGCTGCTGCCGCGTGCGTTCAAGACCGCCGCCCACGGCCTGGATGCCGGCGTCGCCGACGTGCTGGCGGAACTTTACGAGCAGATCCACCGCGCGCTGGTCTATCTCGGCGGCTCGTATGACGAATGCCAGGGGATGCAGACGACCATGAGCCTGTGCTGGTTCACGCCGGGCTGGATGTATTTTGGCCACATCGGCGACAGCCGGATCTATCACCTGTCGGCGAAAAAAAATGAAATCCTGCAGCTTACGGAGGACGACACCCACGTCGCCTGGCTGTTCCGAAACGGCAAGATCAACGAGCGGGAGGTGCGCACGCATCCCCGCCGGAACGTGCTGCAAAAGGCGCTCGGCGGCGGCAACCAGTTCGTGGACCCGCAGGTCGGCGCGGTGGCCTGCGAACGCGGCGATGTTTTCCTGCTGTGCACGGACGGCCTGACTGAGGGGCTTTATGACCATTCGCTCGTGGACATCCTGCGGACCTCGATCCGGGACGGCCGGATCAATGCCGCCCAATTGCTGGTGAACGAATCCGTGAAGAACGACGGGCGCGATAACACAACGGCATTGGTGGTGCAGGTGGGTTGAATCTTACCTTCCGGTCCTTGATGCTTTCTTTTCGATCGCGAGCCCGAGGACGACGGCGCGGATGATTCTGAAAAGAAAAACGGCGGGCAACTTGCGTTGCCCGCCGTGTGTATCCCCCGTTCCTCCTCCTTGGCGGATAAGATCAGTCGTGGTAGCCGAGTTCGCCGTGTTCGGATTCGTCGAGACCAGTCATTTCGACTTCTTCCGTCGGGCGCAGACCCACGAGCAGCTTGGTGATGTAGGCGATGATAATGGTGCCAATCACGCTCAACACGATGGTGATGGCCACGGCCTTGAGCTGTTCCTTGACGAGCGGTTGGAACCAGCTGTCGGTGACGTAGGCCTTCAGGTTGGTCGCGAGGTTGGCGTTGACCGCGTTACGGGCCAGCATGCCGGTCATAATGGCGCCGGTTGTTCCGCCGATGGCGTGAACACCGAAGGTGTCCAAGGCGTCATCATAGCCGAACCAGCCCTTGACCTTGTAGCACATGAACCAGCAGATTGTGCCGGCCGCAATCCCGATCCAGATTGAGCCTTGGGCCGTGACATAACCGCAAGCGGGCGTGATCACCACGAGGCCGGCGACGGCACCCGAGCAGAAACCGAGCACGCTCGGCTTGCCTTTGACAATCCACTCCCACATCGGCCAGACGAACGACGCGATGGCCGTGGCGATGGTCGTGGTGGTGAAGGCGTTGGCCGCAATCACGTCCGCGGCGACCGCTGAACCTGAGTTGAAACCATACCAGCCAACCCACAGCATGCCGGTGCCGATGTAGGTCAACACCAGGCTGTGTGGCGCGAAGTTCTCTTTGCCGAAGCCTTTGCGCTTGCCGAGAATCAGTGCCAATACGAGGGCCGAATAGCCGGAGGTCATATGCACCACTGTGCCGCCGGCAAAGTCCATCGCCTTGATCTTGGCGCCGGCGTTCCATACGCCGTTCATATAGCCGTTGATGCCCCAGACCGCGTGGCCTTGCGTGAAGTAAACGATGATCATCCATAACGTCATGAAGACGAAGATGGCCTTGAACTTCATGCGTTCCGCAATGGAACCAATGATGAGCGCCGGCGTAATAACGGCGAACATCAACTGGAACATCGCAAACACGTTTTCCGACACCCAGTAGGAGTAGTTCGAGTTCGGAGCCGACGTGACGTTTTTCAACATCCAGTCAATCGTCGGGCTGCCAACCCAGCCGGCAATCACGTCTTCCTTGGCTGCCGCGCCGGTGCCGCCGAAGATCATGCCGTAGCCGATGTACACCCAAAGGATGGTCACCAGGCCGGTGATCAGGAAGCACTGGGCGAGGACGGACAGCACGTTTTTGCGGCGCACCATGCCGCCGTAGAACAGCGCCAGGCCGGGCAGCGTCATGAACAGCACGAACGCCGTACTGGTGAGCAGCCAAGCGTTATGGCCCGGTCCGGGGTTACCCAGAATCGCGGTGGTGGCAATCTGTGTGCCGTTGGTGTCCTTGAGCCCGGCCGTTGGGTCAGTATTCTCGATGTAGGCTTCCAGCGCGCCAACGCGCTGATCCAGCGTGCCCGTTGGCAGCGGAGCCGGCGTGGCCGGCGCCGCTGCGGCCGCTACTTCATTGGTTGCCGCCGCTACCGCATTGGTGGAGGCCGCCGCCGCGTTCGTGTCATCAGCGCGAACCGACAAGGTCCCGAGCGCGGTCACGGCCATCAAACCTAGGGTAAGAAAATATTTTTTCATGTTCATTTGTTATTGAATGGGTTCTGGTTGGTTTAGAGGGCCGAATCGCCTTTTTCCTCGGTGCGGATGCGAACCGATTCCTCCACGGTGGAGATGAAGACTTTGCCATCGCCGATCTTGCCGGTTTTGGCCGCTTTAATGATCGCCGTCACGGCGGCGTCCTTCTGGCCGTCGGCAATGACAAGCTCGATTTTGATTTTGGGGAGGAAATCCACGGTGTATTCGCTGCCGCGATAGATTTCCGTGTGACCTTTTTGGCGGCCAAAGCCCTTGACCTCGCTGACGGTCATGCCTTCAATGCCGATTTCACTGAGCGCGTCCTTTACTTCTTCAAGCTTGAACGGTTTGATGATTGCTTCGATTTTTTTCATGTTTTAATGGTTTTGTTATATGTGCGCGTCCGGCCAACTACACATTGGCTATGCGGCTTTAGCAGCGGTGATGCCAACCGGGAAACTACAGGGCCGGAAACGCGTTTCCTCCTGATTTCACGGACCTTTAATGAATAATGATTTTTTTTGACCATTCTCGGAAGTCCGCCGGCATGCGGCTTTTTATCCACCTAAATAAATTATCGCCAGTGCGGTTCAGTGGAAAATTCATCCGCTGGAATCGACTGATCACTGCGGCGGACGATAAAATATACCGCCGGCCCAAACCGCCCGTCCGGCTGCAAGGAATTGATTTGACGATGGCGCAGCGGGAATGGAATCCTCCGCCGCGCGTAATGCCCTGCAAAAATGCGATATATTATATGAACTTCGGCCAGGGCGTGAGATTCTGGGCAAATAAAGTGTGGAGTCGTCCCGCCCCGCCGCATAGATTTCCGCCGCATGAACACCTCGTTGAAAGACCAAGTCGCGCAAACTTCCGCTTGGATTGGTAAGTTGCGCGAGGAAATTGCCCACGTCATCGTCGGTCAGGAACAACTCGTGGACCGGCTGCTCGTCGGCCTGCTCGCCAACGGTCACGTCCTGCTCGAAGGCGTTCCCGGCCTGGCCAAGACTTTGTCCGCCCGCACACTCGCCACGGCGGTGCAAGCCAAGTTTCATCGCATCCAGTTCACGCCTGACCTGCTGCCGGCCGACATTCTCGGCACCTTGATTTACAATCCGCAGGACGGTAAATACCACGTCACGCGCGGCCCCATCTTCGCCAACTTCGTTCTCGCCGATGAAATCAACCGCGCGCCGTCCAAAGTCCAGAGCGCGCTGCTCGAAGCCATGCAGGAGCGGCAGGTCACGCTCGGCGGCGAAACGATGAAGCTGCCGTCGCCCTTCCTCGTGCTCGCCACGGAAAATCCGATTGACCAGGAAGGTACCTATCCATTGCCCGAAGCGCAGGTGGACCGCTTCATGTTCAAGGTGATTCTGGATTATCCCAATGAGGCCGAAGAGCGGAAGATTCTCGATCGGATGGCTTTCACCAGCCCGGATCAGCCGGTGAAACCCGTCGTCTCGCTCGAGGAAATTCTCGCGACGCGCAAGCTCGTGGACCAGATTCACGTGGACGACAAGATTCGCGATTACATCGTGAAAATTGTGTTCGCCACCCGCAAGCCCCAGGATTTCAAGTTGGACGTGAAACATTTCATCCAGTTCGGCGCGTCGCCGCGCGCGACGATTTTCCTGACGCTCGCCGCCAAGGCGTGGGCGCTGCTGCAAGGCCGCGACTACGTGATTCCCGAGGACGTGAAAAGTATCGGCCCCGACGTGCTGCGCCACCGCATCATCCTGACCTACGAAGCCGAGGCGCAGGCCGTGACCACGGACGCGATCATCAAGAAAGTTTTCAACGCCGTGCCGGTGCCGTGAGTCAAATTTTCGATATGCGATTTTTCATTACGCGCGTTTCCTCATACGACTCGTAAATCGTAAATGTTTTTGCCATGACCGTCACTGAACTGCTCGAATCCGTCCGCCGTGTGGAGGTGCGCACGAACCGGCTCGTGAACGACACGATGGGCGGCGCGTATTTGAGCGGCTTCAAGGGGCGCGGCATGGACTTCGAGGAATTGCGCGAATACATCCCCGGCGACGATGTGCGCGACATTGACTGGAACGTCACACATCGCCTCGGCCGGCCGTTCGTGAAACGCTTCCGCGAGGAACGCGAACTCACCGCCGTGCTCGCCGTGGATGTGTCTGCGTCGTCCAGCTTCGGCTCTGCGAGCCGCACGAAACGCGAATTTGCCGCCGAAATCGCCGCCACGCTCGCGTTCTCCGCCGCGAAAAATGGCGACAAGGTCGCGCTGCTGCTCTTCACCGACGAAGTGGAATTGTTCGTCCCGCCGCGCAAAGGCCGGCGACACATCCTCCGGCTTGTCCGCGAAATGCTGACGTTCAAACCAAAGCGACGCGGCACGGAAATTTCCGGCGCGCTCGGCTTTTTGAATCACGTTCTGCACCGCCGGGCGTTGGTGTTTCTGCTCACGGATTTTTTGCACACCAATGCCGGTGGGGCGAGCGTCCTCGCGAGCCGACTCGTCAGCAGCCTCGCCCCACCTAACCACACCGGGCGTGATGTCATCCAGGAACTCGGTCTCACGAACACGCGCCACGACGTTGTTTGCCTGCACCTGCATGATCCGCGCGAATGCGAGTTGCCCGACGCAGGCTTGCTGACCATTGAAGATGCGGAGACGGGGGAGCTACTGGAACTCAACTCCACCCATCGCTCCGTGCGCGAACGTTTTGCCGCTACTAATGCCGGGCGGTTGGCGGAATTGGATCGCGCGCTCATCCGCACTGGCGTGGACACGCTGCGCCTCAACACCACCGAGCCGTTCGCGCCCATGCTGCAACGGTTTTTTGAAATCCGCCGGGGACGTCGGCGCGGGTGAATTGGAGATGAACCTTCCACTTTCCACCTTCCACCTTCCGCGCCCAATGACCCGACGGGTGTGCGGAGCCATTCGGGATTGGATGTTAAATGTTGAATGTTTGATGTTTCTGCTCTTGGCGCCCCTGCAGCTTTTCGCCCAAGTTGACCTAAACACTTTGCCCCCGCTCGCGCCGGCATACGGCGAATTGCCGCCGACGTTTTGGGTGCAGCACCAAACTGTGATAATCGTTCTCAGCCTTGCCGTCCTCGCATTGGTTATTTTCATTTTAAAAATAATGCTTCGGCCGGAAAGTTTGGTGATTTTGCCGCCGGAAGTGGTGGCCCGTCAGGCCTTGGCAAAATTGCAAGCCGAGCCGGAAGATGGAAACAATTTGAGCTCTTTATCACAAATCGTGAGACGCTATATGACCGGGGCGTTCAATCTGCCGCACCAGGAGTTGACTACGGCGGAATTCTGTTCCGCCATCGCCGAAACCCCGCAAATCGGTCCGGAACTGGCGCAGCTAATCTCCGGTTTTCTTCGCGAATGTGATGTGCGGAAATTTTCCCCCGCGTACGGCACGACTCCGCTCAAGGCCGCCAGCCGGGCGCTGGCGCTGGTTGAGCAGGCTGAAAAGCGTCTGGCTGAATCCAAGGCCAGGAATTTGGCTCTGAAATGACCGGCGAATTTGAATTCCAATATCCCTGGCTGCTGGGGCTGCTCGCCCTGCTGCCGGTTTATGCGCTGCTGCGGGGCAAGACCGGGCGGCTGTCGGCGCTGACGTTTTCCAGTGCGGAAATCGTGCGGGCCGCCGGCGCGTCGGCGCGGGCGGCGGCGGGCCGATTTTTGCTTTTTCTCCGGTTGTTGGTGGTTGCGCTCGGCATCGTGGCGCTCGCCGGGCCGCGCCTGGCGAATTATCACGTCGAGACCGAAACGCCCGGCATTGATATCATGCTGGTGCTGGACTTGTCGTGGTCCATGATGGCGATTGACATGGGCCGGCCGGCGGAAAAGCTGTCGCGCTTCGCCATCGCCTCCGGCGTGCTGAAGGATTTTATCGCGAAACGCCCCAATGACCGCATCGGCTTGATTGCCTTTTCCGGCGTGCCGTACCTCGCGAGCCCGCTCACGCTGAACCATGGCTGGCTCATCGAAAATCTCGCGCGGTTGCATGTCGGCATCATCACCGACCTCGGCACGGCTATTGGCGACGCCGTCGCCGTCGCGGCCAAGCGGCTCAAGGCCGTGCCCAACAGCAAGAGCCGCGTCATGATTCTGCTGACGGACGGCGACAATAACCTGGGCAAGATTGATCCGCTGCCCGCCGCGCAGCTCGCCGCCGCGCTCGGCGCAAAAATTTACTCCGTAGGTATCGGTATCGAAGCGCCTTGCAATCTCCCCGCGTTCGATCCGGCCACGGGACAATTCCGGCTTGATGCGAATGGCAATGTCATCCCCACGCTTCTGCTCCAGCCGGCGAATTACTCGGTGCTTGGAAAAATGTCCGCCCTGTCCGGCGGGCGCTTTTATCGCGCCACCAACCAGCGTGAGTTGCAGACGATTTACGACCAGATTGATCGGCTCGAAAAATCCCGGGTGAAGCTGCGGCGCTTTGCCACCTACGAGCCGCTGTATGCGTGGCCGCTGCTCGCTGCCCTCGGTTGTCTGGCCGTGGAATTGGTCTTGGCGAACACCCGGTATCGCCGCGTGCCTTGAAAGATTTATGATTTACGATATGCGATTTACGATTTCAGAGCCTCCGGAGCACTGGTTTCAGTTCTCTTTGACGCGCCAGTTCCAAGAATCGTTGAAACGTTACCAGCCCTCCGTTCTGACCACTAGAATATTGCCCCTGTTGCAATTAAGGGCTTTGCTGCGCAGCGTTACCAAATCGTCAATCGTCAATCGTCAATCGTAAATGCCCTTCGCTGGCTTCCATTTTGCCGAACCGCGCTGGCTCTGGCTGGCGGTGGGTGCGCCGTTTTTGCTGGTGCTGCTTAGCCGGCACGCCGCGCGCCGTCGGTGCGAGCAGTTGGCGCGCATGGCGACGCCGCATTTCGTGGCGGAACTCACCGCCTCCCACAGCCCGGCGCGTCGGCGGCTTAAGGAAATCTTGTTGCTGCTTGCGCTGGTCGTCGCGGCCCTCGCGCTGGCCCGGCCGCAATGGGGCAGCGTCGGGACGGACCAGGCCTGGTTCGGCGAGGATGTGGTGTTCGCGCTCGACTGTTCGTTGAGCATGACGGTCACCGACGTGGCGCCAAGCCGGATGCAGCGCGCAAAATTTGCGATTTTGGATTTTGTGCGGCGGCAGCGCCACGGCCGGGTCGGCCTGGTGGCGTTCGCCGGCAGCGCATTCATCCAGTGCCCGCTCACCTTCGACGCGGGCGCATTCGAGGAAACGCTGCTGTCCCTAGATGAAAAAGCCATTCCGAATCCCGGCACGGATATCGGCCGCGCGCTGAACGAGGCCTCCCGGGCGATGGACCCGGGCACCCGCCGCAAGATCGTCGTGCTGGTGACCGACGGCGAGGACCTGGAAAAATCCGGCGTCGCCGCCGCCAAGAACCTGGCGACGAACGGCGTGGTGGTGTTCACCCTCGGCGTCGGCACGCCGGCGGGGAAGGAAGTTCACCTCGTTAACGCCGCCGGTCAGCCGGAGCTCTTGCGCGACGAAGCCGGTGAAATTGTCCAAAGTCATTTGGATGAAAAAACGCTCCGCGAAATTGCGCAGGCAACCGGCGGCAGCTATTTCCAGCTCGGGACGCTGGGCGACGGTCTGTCGAAAGTCCGGTCGGCCATTCACACTTTGGACGTTGCCAGCGGACTGCGGACGTCCGCAAAAAATGGCGTGGACCGTTATCCCTGGTTTATCGCAGCCATGCTCGGGCTGCTAATTGCGGAGTCGCTCATCGGCACGCGGCGAAAAAACTTTCCGGCCGCGACATGAAACCGTTCACCACCATCATAAAACGCGCGTTGCCGCTGTTGCTGGCGGCGAGCTGGCGGGCGCTGGCGGTGGACGCGACCAATGTCGTTCCTCCGGTGACGGCGCGGGATTTTTACAACGCCGGCACCCGGCTTCTAGCTGGGAAAAAATACGACGATGCGGAAAAGCTGTTCCAGTCCGCCGTCGCGGCCCAGGACGAGCCGGTCCAGCCGGCGGCGGTTTACAATCTGGGTCATGCGCGGTTTGCCGAAGGCGCCGAACTAATCAAGAAAGGGCCGGATGCTCAAAAGGTTTCGGCGCGCGGCCATGCCGCCTCGGCGGCGGGCGAGCAGGCCATCCGCCGCTCGGAATCGGCGCTGGCGGACAACAACCTGGACCGGATGATCGCCGCTTACCTCGAGGGGCGCGGGGCCCGAAGGGAATTGCGCGACGCCGAAAAAGCCGTGGCGGCGGCGATGGAGATTTACGGTAAGACCTTGCAAAAATGGCAGCGCGCTGCGGATGACTTCAAGAGCGCGGCCGAATTGAATCCCGCCGACACCAATGCGACGCAAAACGCGGAAATTGTCGAGCGCGACCTCGCGCAGCTCGTGGACAGTTTGCGTAAAATGCAGGCCATGTTGGGCGCGATGGGCAAGCAGCGGGCGGATTTGGGCAAGTTGTTGGGCCGGCTGAAAGGCCAGATTCCCGGCCCAAACGCACCGCCCGGCGCACCCGGCGAGGACGGTGAGGAGGACGATAATGGTAAAAATGGCAAGCATCCGGAAGACCTTGTCGGGCAGAAGGAAAACGCCTCGCTTCAGGGCAAGGAAGAATCGCCGTCGGCGCTTTCGCCGGATCAGGCCGGCCAGATTCTCGAAGGCCTTTCGATCGACGGCGGCCGCCGCCTTTCGATGAGCGACCAGGAAGGCCGGCCGCTTCAACCCGGGAAAGGACGCAACTGGTAAAATGCGAATTTTGGGAGCCACTTTATTTATGCTGGCCTTCGCGCTCGCGGTGGGCCGCGCCCAGTTGTCGACGCGGATTCCGCCCGGTGCGGCCGCCCAGTTCATGGTGCCGCAGCCGGCGGTCGACAATTCGCCGCCGGAAAATATTCTAGCGACCGCGGAATTCGATCCGCCCGTCGTGCGGCCCGGCGAAAAAACGTTTTACCGGGTGACCATCACCGCGACGGAAAATTCCATCAAGTGGCCAGATAAAATACCCGCGCCGCCGGAATTGCGTCTCGGCGCCGTTGCGCGCGGGCAATTGACGCAGCCCGACGGCATGCCCTTCCATCCGGTCTCCGGATTTGTTTATGAAATCACGGCGCTGGCATTGGGCCATTTTGTGGTTTCAAATTTTGTCGTTCAGGTCGGCGGAAGCAGCGTGGAAGTTCCGCCTGCCAGTGTTGATGTTGATGGTCATGGTGTGACCCTGCCGGCCCGGAAATTGTCACTGGAGGTATCGGAGACTAATCTGTTTTTTGGCCAGCCGTTTCGGGTGCGGGTTATTTTGCCGGCCGCGCCGGGAAATCAAATTGAGGCATTGCGGGATGTCCAGTTCAACGGCGACGCCCTGTTGGCGGACCGGCTGGCGACGCGCCGGTCGGTCGAGACGGTCAATCGCGGCGGCCAATTGATGCCGGCCTTCATTTTCGAAACGGCGGCAACGCCGCTGGTCACCGGCCGGCTGAATATTTCCGCGCAGGGTTTCACGGCCGGAAGCGAATTTGGCGGCCCGGTGGTCATCAGCGGCCCGGTGATGTTTCCCAGCGGTCCGCCGAAATATGTTCTGCTCGTGTCGGATTGGGTCGGTTTGAACGTGCGCCCGCTGCCGTCGGAAGGCCAACGGCCGGGCTTCACTGGTGCCATCGGGAAATTTCTCGCGGACCGGCCGCAGTTGTCCACCAACCGCATCCATGTCGGCGAGCCGGTGCATCTGAAGTTTGCGTTTCATGGCCAGGGCGATCTGACGCGATTCGTGCCGCCGGAGTTGCCGCGTACGTCCGACTGGCAGGTGATCGCCGACAATCCGCCGGACAATGGCTTTACGCTGATTCCGCTGACGGATGAAATCCAGGCCACGCCGGCCATTCCGTTCAGCTGTTTTGATCCGTCGGCGGCCAAGTACGTGGACCTGACGATTCCGTCGCTGCCGGTCACGGTGGTCGGCGAGGATCTGCCGCTGCAACTGGCTGCGTCCGATGACGAGGCCGGATCCGCCGCGCCCTTAAAATTAAGCGGATTGGCGCTGATGCCCGGCAAAACGGTGGCGAGCCTGAAACCGCTGCAATTGCGCGGCTGGTTCGTGGGGGTGCAATTGGTGCCGGTGATGGTTTTTTTTGCGCTGTGGCAGTGGGACCGCCGGCGCCGTTTTCTGGAAGCGCACCCCGAAATAGTGCGTCGGCGGCAGGCGCGCCGCGCGTTGCGGTATGAACGTAGGCAGCTGAAAATCGCCGTCGAAGCGGGTGACTCGGCGGCCTTCGTCAGCCACGCGGCGGACGCGATGAGGATCGCCGTCGCGCCGCAGTATCCGGCGAATCCGGTGGCGCTGGTTGGCGGCGATGTGCTGGCCCAGTTCGATGACGCCGCGCGCCACGGCCCGGCGGGCGTAACGGTCCGAAAAATCTTCGCGGCCGCGGACGAGCAGTTTTCGATTGGTGCCAAAGGCCGGGCGGATTTGCTCGCGCTACATTTTGAAGTGGATGCCGTGCTGCTCGAACTGGAGGAAAAATTGTGAGATGGCACCGTCAAATTTTGCTGGTCGCGGTGCTGTTCGGGGCGGTAATTTGCCGCGCCGGCACCGCGAACGATTATTTTAAAGTCGGGCTTGAGATGAGCGGGGCCGGGCAGCTACCGGAAGCGGCGATGGCATTTGAAAAATCGGCACAGATGCAGCCGGCGTCCGGCACGCTGGTGAATTTGGGCATCGCCGAATGGCGGCGCGGACGGGCGGGCGCGGCAATCCTGGCGTGGGAAAAGGCCCGATGGATCGACCCGTTTGATTCGCGCGCCGGGGCGGATTTGAAATTTGCCCGGACGGCGGCGCAGGTGGACGAGCCGGAGTTGAAATGGTTTGAGACCGCTTCAACCTGGCTGCCGCCGAATGCGTGGGCGTGGCTCGCGGGTGCCAGTCTGTGGCTGGCGGTGGGATTGCTGGTGTTGCCGGGAATTTTCCGCCGGCGAAAAGCCGGCTGGCACTCGCCGCTGGCCGCTCTGGCGTTTGGCATTTTCCTGTTCACCCTGACCGCGAATGTCGGCGTGGTCAGCCGCACGCAGATCGGCTTCGTCCTGAAAAAAAATGCGCCCTTGCTGCTGACGCCGACGCGCACGGGTGAAGTGATTTCGACGTTGACCGCCGGCGAACCGGCGCGCCAGCTCCGGTCCCGCGGAAATTTTCTATTCATCCGCACGCAAACCGAGTCCGGCTGGATCGGGCGGGACGCGTTCGGCCTGGTGGGCGATTGACCGGGCAACCCGGGCCGGAATTGTCGGAAACCCCGGCCGTCCGGCGCTGATTTCACTTGCCGGGGGGCGCGGGCATCCGCCAGGATGTTGATTAACATATCCATCCCTGACCTTTTATGAAGCGCTTCCCGCCGCCCGCCGATGCCGGCCCGGATTTTTTTTCAACCCAGGTTTCCCAGGCGCGGCGTTTTTATCTGAATTTGAAGCCTTCGCCGAAAGCCCGGTTGGCCGTGGTCTGCGGCGGCGTGGAACACTGCGCCGCCGATTACGCGATCCGCCGCCGGACCTTTCCCTTTTATTCGGTTGAATTTGTGGCCCAGGGCGCCGGGCAGCTGAAATTGAAGGGCGCGGAGCATCGGCTGCAACCCGGCAGCGTCTTTTCGTATGGGCCGGGAATCGCGCACGAAATCAGCACCGATGCAAAAACGGCTCTGGTGAAGTACTTCATTGATTTTTCCGGAACCGATTCCGCAAATATTTTGGCCGTGTCCCGACTCCAGCCGGGCACGTTGACCTCCGTCTTTCCGCCGGGCGAAATCGTGCCGCTGTTTGATGAACTCATCCGCAGCGGACGGCGGGGCACCCCCGGCACGGAGGAGATTTGCGCGCGGCTGCTGGAGGCGCTGGTCTTGAAGGTGGCCGAGGCGCGGGCGCCGCTGCCGGGGCGGGAGACGCTGGCGTTTGCGACCTACCAGCACTGCCGGGAACATCTCCTGCGCCATTTTCTTCGCCTGCGTTCCGTCGCGCAGGTGGCCGGGGAATGTCATCTGGATGATACCTATCTTTGCCGGTTGTTTCAGCGGTACGACCAGCAGTCACCGTATCGCATGCTGGTGCGACTGAAAATGAACCATGCCGCGGAACGCTTGCAGCAGCCGGGGGCGATGGTCAAGCAGGTGGCCGAAGCGGCGGGTTTTGCCAATCCGTTCCATTTTTCTCGTGTGTTCAAATCGGTCTTTGGAGTGCCGCCGCGGGCGATGATCCAGCTGCGCTGACTCCTGCCTTGTAACTTTTTGTATCGTCATGGGCTCTTCCAATTTGAAATACTCAAACTCGAAATTCATGAAGCCGCATTCATCCCCCGGAATCAGCCGTCGCCGCTTCCTTACCACCACGGCCGCCGCGCTGGCGTTGCCGGCCATTGTCCCCGGTTCCTTGTTCGGTCAAAACCGCCCGTCCAATCGCATTAACATCGGCATCATCGGCTGGGGCATGCAGGGACCGGGCAATGCCCAGGCGTTTATGTTTGAGGAGGACTGCCGGGTTGTCGCGGCGTGTGACCTGGATCGGAACCATCTTCAGGATGCCGTGGACACGATCAACGACCATTACGACAACACGGCTTGCAAGGCCTTTCACGACTATCGCGAACTGCTCGCGCGCGACGACATTGACGCCGTGATGATTGCGGTGCCGGACCACTGGCATGAACTGGTGGCGACGGAGGCTTGCCGGCGCAAAAAGGATGTCTATGGCGAGAAACCGCTGGCGCGCACCATCGCCGAACAGCAGGCCATCGTGAAAGCCGTCGAAGACAATAAAATCATCTGGCAGACCGGCTCGTGGCAGCGCTCCGTAAGCAGTTTCCACAAGGCGGCGGAAATCGTCCGCAACGGGCTCATCGGCGAAGTGCAGCGGGTCGAGGTCGGCCTGCCTTCCCGCAACAAGGAGATGACCGGCGCGAGCCCTTCCATATTCCCCGCGAAGCCGCCGTCGGAGCTGGATTATGAAATGTGGGTTGGTCCGTCCAAAATGATGCCTTACATCGAAGCCCGCATCCACCGGAACTGGCGCTGGAATTACAACACCGGCGGCGGCCAGCTGATGGACTGGGTCGGCCACCATGTGGACATCGCGCACTGGGGTCTGGATTTTGACCGCTCTGGCCCGTCGGAGATTGAAGGTCACGGGGATTTTCCGCCCGCCGACGCCGTTTGGAACACCAGCACGCGCTACCGCATCGAACTCAAGTATCCGCGCAACATCACCATGATCATCGCCGGCGGCTACAGCGACATCCGGTTCGGCATCAAATGGATCGGCACCGATGGCTGGGTTTGGCTGGACCGTGAAAACTTTGAGGCGTCCAATCCCGACTGGGTCGGTTACCGGAACCTGCCCGACTCCCTGCGCAAGGTGAAATTGTATGAATCGCGCAAGCACCAGCGGAACTTTCTCGACTGCGTCAAGTCGCGCCAGCCCGCGATCGCGCCCGCGCAGACCGCGCATCACTCGACCATTCCCGGCCATCTCGGCCTCATCTCCATGCTCACCGGCCGCAAGCTCCGCTGGGATGTGGCGACCGAAACCATCAGCGACGATCCCGAAGCCACGAAGCTCATGACCCGTGACTACCGCGCGCCGTGGCAGTTGGGCTGAATTTTCGCGAACCGATCCCAGCCGGGGTCATTCGGACAAAATAAATTCCCGCTCGCCAAACCCTCGCATTTTTGCGAATCTGGCCGCCTGATTTGACTTATGTTCACCGGCACGTACACCGCGATTGTCACCCCGTTCAAGGCTGGCCAGCTGGATGAAGGCGCCCTCGCGCGGCTTGTCCGCAGCCAGATCCGGGGCGGCGTGGACGGCATCGTGCCGGTCGGCACCACCGGCGAATCGCCCACGGTGGATTGCGAGGAACACATCCGCGTGATCGAACTGGCCGTGCGTTTTGCCGCCGGCAAAATCAAGGTGCTCGCCGGCACCGGCGCAAATTCCACCACCGAAGCCATCGGCCTCACCCTCGCCGCCGAAAAAGTCGGCGCCGACGGCTCGCTGCAGGTCGCGCCCTATTACAACAAGCCCACGCAGGAAGGGCTTTACCAGCATTTCAAGGCGATTGCGCAGAACACCAGGCTGCCGATCATTCTCTACAGCATCCCCGGCCGCTGCGGTGTCGAGATTGCCGTGCCCACGGTGAAACGCCTGGCCGCCGCCTGCAAAAACATCATCGGCATCAAGGAAGCCGGCGGCAGCGCCGATCGTGTTTCCCAGCTCCGCGCCGCCCTCGGACCGAAATTTGAAATCCTCTGCGGCGACGACTCGCTGACGCTGCCGTTCATGGCCGTCGGCGCGCAGGGAGTCATTAGTGTCGCCTCCAACGTCGCGCCGCGTGAAGTCGCCGCCATGGTGCGCGCTTTCGCCGCCGGCGACGTGAAGCAGGCGTTGCAGATTCATCAGAAGCTATATCCGCTGTTCAAGGACTTGTTCATTGAGACCAACCCGGTTCCTGTCAAAGCCGCGCTCGCCCTGCTCGGTTTCATCGATGAGGAATATCGTCTGCCGCTCGTGCGCATGAGTTCCGCCAACCGCACCCGGCTTAAGGCTTCCCTGAAGGCATCCGGCGTCTTGAAATAAACCTCCGCCCCGATCATGACGAAAATCATCATCACTGGTTCCAAAGGCCGCATGGGCCAGGCGCTCCTGGCTTGCGCCGCTCGCATTCCCGAAATCGAAGTTGTCGGCGCGGTGGACCAGGGCGACGATCTCGGCCGTGTGATCGCCCAGGCGGAGGTTGTGATTGATTTCAGTTTCCATAACGCCACGCTGGGTGTCGCGGAACTTTGTGCCCGGAACAAAAAAGCCGTCGTCATCGGCACCACCGGCCACAGCGCGGACGAGAAAGCCAGGATCGTTGCCCTCCAGACGCAGATTCCGATGGTCATGGCCACGAATTTTTCCACCGGCGTCAACACGCTGTTCTGGCTCACGCGCAAGGCGGCGGAAATCCTCGGTCCGGGCTTCGACCTCGAGGTCGTCGAGATGCATCATCGCCTTAAGCAAGACGCGCCCAGCGGCACGGCCACCACGCTCCTCGAAATTCTCGCCGACGTCCGCCAGCTCCAGCTCGCGGAGGCGCTCCGCCACGGCCGTCACGGCATCGTTGGCGAACGTACGCCGAACGAAATCGGTATCCACGCCCTCCGCGGCGGCGATGTCGTCGGCGACCACACGGTCATTTTCGCCAACAACGGCGAGCGGATTGAGCTCACGCACAAGGCCTCCAGCCGCGACACCTTCGCCAACGGCGCCCTGCGCGCCGCGCAATGGGTGGTCCGGCAAAAGCCCGGCCGCTACGACATGCAGGACGTGCTGGGGCTAAAATAATTGCGGATCGGCGATCGCGGATTAAATTGTCTCGTCGTGTCCACCGAATCCGAAATCCGAAATCCGAAATCCGCCATGGCCTTCATTGCCCTCGGTTCCAATCTCGGCGATTCCCGGAAAATTCTTTTGGACGCGATGGGGCGGCTGCAAAACCTTTCCCTTGCCCCGATCTTAAAATCCTCCCTCTGGCAAACGTCACCGGTGGATTGCCCGCCGGACTCGCCCAAGTTCCTGAATGCCGCGGTTGCCTTGGAACCCCTCGCGGGCGAAACGCCGGAAACGTTGCTGGAAAAATTGCAGGCGTTCGAATCCGGATTTGGTCGTCAACCCAAAACCATTCTTAACGAGCCGCGCTTGTTGGATTTGGATTTGATCGCTTTCGGCCTGGAAAAGCGTTCGTCCGACCGCCTCTCTTTGCCCCATCCGCGTGCCCACCGGCGGCAGTTCGTTTTGCAACCGCTCCGCGAAATTGCGCCGGATCTGGTTTTGCCCGGCCAAACGCGGACGGTGGCGCAGTTGCTCGCGGGATTGGTCGGGGATGAAAGGTGCGAGCGGATTTAGGCTTGCTGAAAATGAAGCCGCACGGCCTGGGCTTGATTCCGCCGGCAAAATCGGAGAATGTCAGTCATGAATTTGACCGCCTTGAAAATAAAGACTTCGGTTTTTTTCTTGGTGCTGGCCACCAGCGGTTGCTCCTGGCTGCCGTCGGCGCCGCATCCCGCCCAACCGGCCGCCGCCGCTCCCGCCCCCATTATCACCCCGGATTATTCGCTCGCGGCCACGGTGGTTAAAGTGAACAGCGTGGGCCGGTTTGTCATTCTGGGTTTCCCCGCCAGCCAGACGCCGAAGCTGGATCAGAGCCTGTTTCTCTATCGCGGCGGCTTGAAAGTGGCCGAAGTCCGCGTCACCGGCCCGGGACAGGAAAGCTACACGGTTGCCGACCTCGTTTCCGGCGAGGCGCAGGTGGGCGACACCGTCCGCGAACAGTGATCACTCGTTGCGTTTCGGCGATTTCTCGACCAGCGGTTGCACTGTTTTGGGCAGTGCGTCCTTCCGGTACGGTGAATGGAGATTGAAATAAATCCCGCACAATGGCCGGTCGCCGTCGCCCTGGCTTAAGATGATCGTGACTTCCTTGTCCAGCGCTATGCCGTGGCGCATCCCCTCGGCGCGGCCGGCGTAGGCTTTGATGGCTTTTTGCATCAGCGATTCGAGCGCGGCGGCGAAATCCTCCGGGGTCTTCTGCAAACAGATTACGTAGCGGTCAAAGTTTTTAACGGCCTCTCCGATCTCGCGGCTGAAGGTTTCCACAGTCATGCCCCAAATTAATTCATTCCCTGGGAATTGCGACTTAATTTGCCTCCGCCGGGCGGCGCAGGCTGCTCAACCGCTCGCCGAACAGCGCGGTGCCGATGCGCACCAGCGTCGCGCCCTCCTCGATGGCCACCTCGAAATCGCCGCTCATGCCCATGCTCAAATGCGGCAGCGTCGCGCCGAGGACGGTCTCGCATTCCACCTTCAGTTCGCGCAGCTTTTGGAAATAGGGCCGCGCCTTTTCCGGGACCGGCGTGAACGGCGGAATCGCCATCAGCCCTTGGATTTCAATCCGCGGCAGTGCGTTTAACTCCTTCAGCTCGGCCCGCAACCGTTCCGGCGCGTAGCCATACTTGCTCGCCTCGCCCGCCACGTTAACCTCGATCAGAATCGGCATCGTCTTGGCCGCCTGCTCCGCGCGCTTGGAGATTTCCTGCGCGATGGCCAGGCTGTCTACGCCCTGGATCAGTTCAAACAACTCCACCGCGTCGCGCACCTTGTTGGATTGCAGGTGGCCGATGAACTGCCACCGGGCTTTACCCGGGCAGAGCGGGATTTTCGCCTTCGCCTCCTGGATTTTATTTTCGCCGAAAAGCCACTGCCCGCAGGCAACCGCGGCGCGGATGGTTTCCGGCGGATGCGTCTTAGACACCGCCAGCAACGTGACGCTGTCCGCCGCGCGGCCCGTCCGTGCGCACGCCGCCGCAATCCGTTGTTGAATGGAAATAAGATTTTCAGGCAAACTCACGCCGCCATCGTAGATCGTAAACCGTCAATCGTAAATTCTTATGAATTACTGGCTCGTGAAATCTGAACCCGAAGCCTATTCGTGGGCGCAATTCGTCTCGGACGGCAAAACCGCGTGGACGGGCGTCCGCAATTTTCAGGCGCGCAATCATCTGCGCGCTATGAAAAAGGGCGACCCCGTTTTTTTCTACCACAGCGTGAGTGACAAGCAGGTTGTTGGCCTTGCCCGCGTGGCGCGGGAATACTATCCCGACGCGACCGCGACCGATGGAGATTGGTCTTGTGTGGACTTGGAACCGGTCAAACCGTTGGCGCAACCCGTGACGCTGCAAGCTCTCAAGGCCGACGCCGTCCTCAAAAACCTGCCGCTGGTGAAACAATCCCGCTTGTCCGTGACCCCGCTGACCCCGGCGCAAGCGGAACGGATCCTGAAGCTGGCGGGCGGATGATGTTCGTGGGCATAATAACAGTGGACACCGGCGGCCCGCCCAAATAGAGTCGCCTTATGGTAAAAACCGCGCCGCCCGGTGCCGTCAGATTTTGAATAAGTCCGAGGTCAGCCTTATGAGCCGCCCGGAGCCGGCCGACGGGCGCCAATCGCCGGTTGGCGTTGCCGGGGTTGCGTGCTTTGGCAGTCTGGCGGTCATTCATCTGGCCACCCAACCTTTCCTGAGGTTTCTGGATCCTTGGGGGATTCAATGGCTGCTTGAAGTATCCTTTCCCGTGGCGGTTGCATTTATCATTCTCTATCGAAATTCCTGGCATGAAGAAATGTCCGGCCTGAAGCGTGTGCTTCCCATGTTGTTTAGTGCTGGCCTCATCTATGGAGTGGTGCTGATGGCCTCCGCTTTGGTCTTGGCTGTAGCCGGTGTTTTCTTCAGCAACGGCATGGTTTCGGGTTAGCCCGACCATCCACCCCCTCTTGTGACTCACAAAAGCGCACGTATCGCGGCGATGGTCGAAACCTTCCGGGGTCGGGAGCAGGCGGCGCATTATCACGGTTATTTCGACTGCTTCAACCGCCGGCAGTTCTATGAGGCGCACGAGGTGCTGGAGGATTTGTGGCTGCCGGACCGGCGTGGTCCTAACGGCGATTTTTACAAGGCCCTCATCCAGCTCGCTGGCGCGTTCGTGCATCTCCAGAAAAACCGGTTGCGCCCGGCTGATGCGCTGTTCCAGCTGGCGCAAGCCAACCTGGAGAAATATCCTTCGGTCCATGAACAGCTCGATGTGTCGGGCGTGTTGCGCCTGATCGCCGGCTGGCGGCGGCAATTGGCGGCGGTGGATTTTACCTTGAACCCGCTCACCGCCGCATCCGGACCGCAACTGGCCCTCCTGAAATCGCCATGAGCGCAAAACGCATTGTCATCGCTGGCGGCAGCGGCTTTATCGGCCGAGCGCTGGCCAGGGAATTTACCGCGCTCCAGCAGGGAGTCGTCATCCTCACGCGCTCGCCGCAGGAACGTGCCGACGGCATTCGTGAGGTCGCCTGGGATGGGAAAAATCCCGGTGACTGGGTTTCGCACCTCGACGGCGCGGACGCTGTCATCAACCTCACCGGTAAAAACATCAACTGTCCGCACACCCCGCCAAACCTCAGGGCCATCACCGCGTCGCGGGTGGACTCCGTAAACGCCCTGGCCGCCGCGCTGGCGCAGGTCAAGCTGCCGCCGCGCGTTTGGGTGCAGGCCGGCGCCACCGGATATTACGGGGATACCGGCGATCAGGTCTGCGACGAACAGGCGCCCGGCGGCAAAGATGCGCTCGCGGAAATCTGCCGGCATTGGGAGGGCGCCTTCGCGGCCGCCGCCGCGCCGAATACGCGCAAAGTGACGTTGCGGATCGGCTTCGTCCTCGGCCGCGATGGCGGTGCGCTGCCGGTCTTGGGCCGGCTGACCCGCTGGTTTCTTGGCGGCGCGGCGGGTCCCGGCCGGCAATATATCAGTTGGATTCACCTTGCCGACCTGGTGGAGATGTTTCTCACGGCCATCCGGCGGGAGCATCTCCAGGGAACCTTCAATGCCGTCGCGCCCGGCGCGGTGACCAATGCGGCATTTATGCGCGAATTGCGGCGCGCGTTGCACCGGCCATGGAGTCCGCCCGCCCCCGACTTTGCCGTGCGCCTCGGCGCGTGGCTGATGCGCTCCGAGCCGTCGCTGGCGCTGGTCAGTCAGCGTTGCAATCCGGCCAAGTTTTTGGAATTGGAATTTAAATATCAATATCCCCAACTTCGCCCCGCGCTGGTCGATCTATGCCGGTGAGCGTTGCTCCCGGCCAAGCGGTTTGACGCGGCGGCCGCCCGGAAATATCCCCCTGCCCAAGCTGGCAGCTCCGTGTAGCGGCGACTCGGCAGAGCGCCGCAACACCGTCTACAGGTTTGGAGCTCCGGCGGGAAGGTCGAGTGAAGCGGACTTCGGCACGTCGTGCCACACCACCTCAAAATATCCAATCATCATCTCCTCAGTGCTCTGCAGGCCGAAGAAGACGTCCTTCGTTGGATCAGGATTGTTCGGGTTATCCTTGCTGTTGTCGTAAGTGGCAATGGCGCGCAGCCGCGTGCCTTTTGGTAGCAGGCGCGGTTTGGCGAGCACGTATTCCACCTGCCACTCGAAGTCCCATTTCGGCACATCGAGTAAAACCTCCTTGGTGCCATCCGGAAATTCGGCGATGTAACGGAAAGACTTTCCGCGCAGATGCATGTGGGGGCGCAGCGAGAGCAGCGTGGCATCGCGCGGCACCACCTTAGTGGCAGTGACCACGTGCGCCGGGTCCCCGGACGGAATCATGAAGGTCACGTTGGCGAGCGAGCGGGAGTCCACTGGTTCGGTTGGGGGTTGCTTGGCGAAGTGCAGGCCCAACATGGTCTTGGATTGGTGCGCGGTGCCATCGGGCGTGTAGTGAATCTGCATCACGATGGTCGCGCCCGCAGGCAGCAGCTTGGCCCGGCCCGGCGGATACACCAGGCCCCGCCCGGCGGCCATGGTGGTCGCAAAGCTGCCGTTAAGACCGCCGCCTTGGTCTGAATCCGGCGTCCACGGCCGAACCGCACCGGCGGGAGCGGGGGCGGTATTTTCG
>CAIQEI010000084.1 GCA_903870815.1 uncultured Verrucomicrobia subdivision 3 bacterium | reverse complement strand
GTCAACAAAGCACTCACCACATAATCGAAGGCCACGCTGTTAGTTGGGGAGAAGTTCCCATGAGTGTCCACAGCATAGGCTGCGACGGTGTTCGTTCCCGGCACCAGCGTCACCGCTGCCGTCCAGTTCGTCCCGTTATAGCTCGTCGCATTCGACCAGCCCGTGGTGTTCAACTGGAAATAGACGCTGGCCACCGCCACGTTGTCCGTCGCCCAGCCCCGCACCACGAAGTTCGCATTGCTCACCTGCAGTCCGGCGGTCACGTTTGTGATCGCCAGCGCCGGCCGGTTGGTGTCTACGAAGTTCGCCTGCAACATCAGGTTCGAGACCATCAGGAACTGCACGGTCGCCCCGTTCGTAAGGAACGTCAGAGGGAGGCTCGTCCCGCCCGTCCAGTTCGTGAACATGAAGCCTGATCCCGTAACCGCGGTCGCCGTGATCGAATAGTTCTTCCCGACCTGCAGCAGCGCATTGTTGTCGTTCGGATTCAGCGAGCCCACCCCATTGGTGCTGACCTTCAACGCCGCGCTTACCACATAGACAATATTGATACTGTTGGTCAGCGAAAGGTTTCCGCCGCTGCCATCCACGGCGACGCCCGCCGGGCCGTTGAATGTAGCAGTGCCGCCGGTGCCATCGGAATGGCCATTGTTATTGAGATAACTAAGCAGGTCAACGGTATCGCCGGCGAGGGTGGTGACGGAGCCGGCTGAGGTGATTTTGCGCACCAGATTGTTTCCGAAATCGGCCACAAAGACATTGCCCAAAACATCCACTGCAACGCCGGAAGGAGAATAAAATTGCGCCACGGCAGCGGCACCGTCCAGGTAACCGCCATTGTAAAAATAGCCGTTGGTCAAGTCGTAGGTATCCCCGGCCAGAGTGGTTACCACACCGGCGGGAGTGATTTCACGGATCAGGTTGTTGCCGCTGTCGCCAACATAGACATTGGCGGATCCATCCACGGCAATTCCGTACGGCTGATTAAACAAGGCTGCATTACCAATGCCGTCGGCGTAACCGCTGGACAAAGCATTGGTATCGCCGGCCAGTGTTGTCACTGCACCGTCTGGCGTGATTTTGCGGATCAAGTTGTTGCCGCTATCGGCCACATAAACATTGCCAAAAACATCCACGGCGACGGCTTGAGGAGAATTGAACCACGCTGCGGCACCGTTGCCATCTGCAAACCCGGCCGTAAACGCGTTGGTGTCGCCCGCCAGCGTCGTCACCGTTCCGTCCGGGGTGATTTTGCGAATCAGGTTATTTCCGCTATCGGTCACATAGACGTCGCCGGAACCATCCACGGCGACACTGGAGGGCAGGTTAAACTTGGCCGCGCCGCCGCTGCCATCGGCAAAGCCGCCATTGGGGTTGCTCAAGATCAAATCATTTGTGTCGCCGGCGAGGGTCGTAGTCACGCCCGCCGGCGTGATTTTGCGGATCAGATTATTTTGGTAATCGGCCACGTAGATGTTGCCCGCACCATCCACGGCGGTGCCAGTGGGATTAAAAAATAAGGCCGTGCTGCCGGTTCCATCCGCGTAACCGCTGCTCAACGAATTGGTGTCGCCCGCCAGCGTACTCGTCACGCCCGCCGGTGTGATTTTGCGGATCAGGTTGTTTTGATAATCAGCCACATACACAAAATCGTGGCCATTGTTATCCACGGCATAAATGAGGAGAGTATTCGTTCCCGGCTGCAGGGTGAGGAGGGCGGACCAGTTGGCCCAATGATTGGTGGTGGTGGCCAGCGTCCAAGGTCCGGAGCCGAGCTGATACCAGACGCTGGCAACGCCGGAAACGTCGCTGGCCGTGCCGGTCACGGTGAAGGTGCCGTTGCTCACGGATTGGCCCGCGGTCAGGTTGAGGTTGGTGACAACCGGCCTGACGGTGTCGCCGACGGTAAGGATGGCGCCGGAATTGGTGGCTCCGACGACATTTTGGACCGTCACGGAATACAGGTTTTGGTTGAGGGCCAGCGAGACGTTGGTCAACACCAAGACATTGGAAGTGGCGCCGAAGATGGGCAAGTTGTTGCAGAACCATTGATAGCACAATGGCGCGCTGCCGGTGGCCGTGACCTTGAAGGTGGCGTTGGAGCCGGCTCCGACGGTCTGGTTGGCCGGCGGCACGGTGATTGCCGGTGGGATGTCAAACGAAACAGACGCCGACCGGGTCATCGAAAAACTGCCACTGTTACTACCTGGAGAGCTGAAAGTTCCCGTGAATTGAAACGTTGAACTGTTGAGTGTGCCAGATATCGTAGTTCCCCCCGCAGATATTGTTGTGAAATGGTTGGAAGAATCCAACAGGGCCTCACCTCCGTCACTATAAACGCCAGACGAGTCCAGTTCACGGAAAATGAAGTGCCCATCGGCAGATAGCATCGCAGAGACTGTTCCAGAACCTCCACCGCCAGAAGCTGTTCCACTATAATATCCCGCCGCGTTTTGGAATGGTCCATACGGCGAAATTTGGTATCCATGACCGGAGATC
>CAIQEI010000083.1 GCA_903870815.1 uncultured Verrucomicrobia subdivision 3 bacterium | reverse complement strand
GTAATCTTCAGACGCACATACAGGCCCAGGCACACCAGCACGCTGCTGGCGATGAACGGCAGGCGCCAGCCGAAGTCGAGGAACTGGGCGTTGTCCAGGGTCGCCGACAGCAGCAGGAATGTGCCGCCCGATAAGATGAAACCGAGGGGAGCCCCGAGCTGCGGAAACATCCCGAACCAGGCGCGCCGGCCGGCCGGCGCGTTTTCGGGGGCCAGCAGCACCGCCCCGCCCCACACGCCGCCCAGGCCCAGCCCCAGTCCGCACCGGCAGAGCGCCAGCAGCACGGGCGCCAGCATGCCGATGGACGCGTAGGTGGGAAGCAGGCCGATTGCCACGGTGGACAGACCCATGGTCAGCAGGGCGGCGACCAGCGTGGCCTTCCGCCCGATGCGATCGCCAAAGTGACCGAACACCGCCGAGCCGACCGGCCGGGCAAAGAACGCCAGGGCAAATGTGGCCAGGGATTGAAGCGTTGCCGACGCCGGATCCGACGCCGGGAAGAACAGCTTCGGAAAAACCAGCACCGCCGCTGTCGCATAAATGTAGAAGTCGAAAAACTCGATGGTCGTTCCGACCAGACTCGCCACCAGCACGCGGCGCGTGGAATTAGCCTGCCGGACCACAGGAATGGAACCGCCGGCCGGTTGGAGCCTGGGCCGCGCGGCGTCCGCGGGCGCGCCCTCGCGATCCTGAATCGGGTCGGATGGGCTGTCCGGAGGAGTCATGCCGCCACAGTGGGCACATCCCCTCCTGCGCCAATACCCAAAATCACCGCCAACCCCAGCCCTCAGCGGTCTTGCTCAACCCGCCCGCGATTGGCGCCGGCGACTTGAGCATACGTGATCGTACGGGGCCACGCTTTGGAGTTTGTGGTCGGCGCCTGACCCAGAGTGCAGCCTTTTCAATCGATTGAAAATTAAAGAGTAGGGGCCTGACCCCTTACGCCCGACCGTTAGTCCTTATTCTCAACGCCGGTGACAGCACTTACAACCTGCTTAGCAAACGCTTCGTACAACCAATTCATTCTGGTTGAGTCTTGCCCCCCGGCAATTCCACCAAGCGCATATGACGTATTTACGTGAAACGCATCTATAACACCGCCCGCCGCATCCTTAACCGTGATATCACCTTCGATACTGTCGTTGCCGGACATTGCGCCCCACATAACCGCATTGAATGTATTTCGTACTCTGACGTGCGTGACTGTGACGTGCAGCGAAACTACCCCGTCTTTCTTTTCCTTATTTAGAAGCTGCCTGTTCGACAATGCCAATTCGATGGACCGAAGTAGCGTTTGCTGATCGAATCTTAGGCTATCCTTTAGGGCAGTTTGAATAATTAACCCATTAATAGCCATATACTTGGCATGGTTTGTGCATGGAGTAGGGCATGAGTATTTATCAGCCCAGTTTCTTTGATGAAGCCGATCGCCTTGCCACACTGACCCGGTTGCAGGATCCTCTGGTGGCGTTGCAGCGGCACATCGATTTTGAAATCTTCCGCCCCCAATTGGCGCTGGTGTTTGCCAAGGCGAGGAAGTCGGCGGCCGGGCGCAAAGCGTATGACGTGGTCTTCATGTTCAAGATTCTGATCCTGCAGCGGCTCTATAACCTGTCCGACGAGCAGGCCGAATATCAAATCAACGACCGGCATTCCTTCCAGCGTTTCCTCGGACTGCGTCTGGGCAGCACCGTCCCGGATTTTTCCACCGTGTGGCTGTTCCGCGAGGCCCTGACCAAGGCCGAAGCGATCAAGCCGCTGTTCCACACCTTTGGCGCGACCTTGGAAAAGCAGGGCGTGATCACCAAGGCCGGCACAATGGTGGATGCGAGTTTCGTGGAGGTGCCCCGGCAGCGCAATACCCGGGAGGAAAACCACCTGATCAAGCAGGGGCAGGTGCCGGCGGCCTGGAAAGACCAGCCGCACAAACTCAGCCAGAAAGACGTGGACGCGCGGTGGACCAAGAAAAATCAGGTGACGTTTTACGGCTATAAAAACCACCTGCGGGCGGATGCCGACTCCGTCCTCATTACCAACTATGCCGTCACCGACGCGGCGGTGCATGACTCGCAACCGCTGCCGGATTTAATCAACGCGACGAACCGGGATGAAAGCCTCTTTGCCGACAGCGCCTATAAAAGCGCGCAGACCGATGCGCGGCTCGCGCAACTGCAAGTGAAGAACTTCATCCACGAAAAAGGGGCGCGGAACCGGCCGCTGACCGAGCTGCAAAAAGGCCTCAATCGCTTAAAATCCCAGATTCGCTGCCGGATTGAGCACATCTTCGGTTGTGTCGAGAACAGCATGGGCGGCCCCGAACTGGAATATATCGGCCACGCCCGGATTGCCACCGGCATCGGCTTGAGCAACCTTGCCTACAACCTGCTGCGCTATGTTCAACTCATCAGGCTGGGTCGGGTGCCGGCGGTGGCGAAGTGCGCCTGAAGCCATGACCAGGACGCAAAAAGCAGCAAGATAAGCGTTAAAGCCAAAGTATAATCCCAAAATCTCGCCGACCCGCTCGGCCAGCATCTATCACTCGGCTTTGTTTTTCATCGATTCTTACAAAATCCGATTCTTCAAAGTGCCCTATAGTGAACCAGCGTCTCGGGCAGATTCATGGTGGGCACCCGAAAAACATTCCGCAGCCAGAAATCAATATCCTCACATACCGCGAGGCCCGGGTCATAGCGGACGTCGCCCAGGATCGTGCGGTTGAACAGGACCGACGGATGCCCAAACGGAGGCTCCCACAACAACCGCGCACGTATCTCCTCGGACGAGGCGGGAAGCCGCCATTTGCCGCCCTTGCTCCGGGACAAGCAAGCTCCGATGATGCCCATTTCGGGGTGTCGCTCCGCCGCTTGCATTTGCGCTGCGAACCGCTCGGGTTGGTTGATATCATCGGCATCCGCCTGTACCACCAGCACGCATTGGGCGGCGTCCAGGCCCGTGTTGCGCGCGCAGGCCACGTTGCGATTGGTCGGATGACGGATGATGCGGAACCGGGGATCGCGCCGTGCCCATTCGTCAAGCAGGCGCGGCGTATCGTCGGTTGAACCGTCATCGACGACAATCGTCTCTATATTTTTGTAGGTTTGATTTAAAACACTTTCGACGGCCTTAACCGTTAAATCCGCCTTATTATATG
>CAIQEI010000082.1 GCA_903870815.1 uncultured Verrucomicrobia subdivision 3 bacterium | reverse complement strand
TTCAACAACGAACATTCAACAACGAACATTCAACAACGAACATTCAACAACGAACATTCAACAACGAACATTCAACAACGAACATTCAACAACGAACATCGAACATCGAATCGGAAAGCGGGAAACCGCAATTTACCAGCAGAAATCTTTCCAAAGGTCCGCGGTTCCGGCACAATCTCCGGCCGTGATTGACACCCAAGCAAAGCTCACCGCATTCCTGCCCGTCATCAAATCCGCCGCCTGGCTGGCGCTCGACACCGAAGCGGACAGCCTGCACGCGTACCCGGAAAAAGTCTGCCTCATCCAGATCAGCACCGCCGCCGGCGACCGGCTCGTGGACCCGCTGGCGGACATGGACATCAATCCCTTCCTCGACGCGCTCGCTGGCCGCGAACTGATTTTCCACGCCGCCGACTATGATTTGCGCCTGCTGCGGAAACACCACGAGTTCACGCCATCGGTGATCTTCGACACGATGCTCGCCGCGCGCCTGCTCGGGGAACGGCAGTTCGGGCTGGGCGCGCTCGTGGAAAAGTTTCTCGGCGTGAAGCTCGACAAAGGCCCGCAGAAAGCGGACTGGGCACAACGCCCGCTCACGCCCCGGATGGAAGTTTATGCCCGCAACGACACGCGTTATCTCAAGACGCTGGAGGAAAAACTGAAGGCCGAACTCGTGACCAAAGGCCGGCTGGCGTGGCATCAGGAATCCTGCGCACGGCTCATCGCGGAAAGCTCAGTGCCCACCGTGATCGATGCCGACAGCCTCTGGCGCATCAAGGGGTGTATGTTTCTGGAACGTCCCGCGCTGGCGATCCTGCGCGAACTCTGGCAATGGCGCGAACGCGAGGCGCTCGCCGCGAGCCGCCCACCGTTTTTTGTGCTTTCGCACGATACGATGATCGCGCTCTCCGCCGCGGTCGCCGAACACCAACCCTATGACCAATTGATTCCGCCGCGCATGCACCCGCGCCGGCGGGAAAATCTACTGACCGCCATCCGGGCCGCCCAAACGGTCCCGCCGGAGCAGTTTCCCGAAAAGATTGTGCATCGTTCGCAACGCCCGACCGAGGCGGAGTTCCGCCGATTCCGCGAACTGGAAAAGATCCGGGACCGGCACGCGCACGAATTGAGCCTGGACCCCACGCTCATCGCGCCGAAATCCGTCCTGGGCGACCTTGCGCGCGACTGGGAAAAATGCGCACCGGAATTAATGAATTGGCAGCGCGAATTGTTGAAGTAGTGCGCCGGCCACCGGCCAGAGCATCTTCAAAAATACTTTAGCCGTTCGGTTTGGCTGAAGGAAGAGGGCGGTCTTTTTGGGTTTAGGCTTCGTTTCGGCTCAGTCATACCCTCTGCGGTTTAAAATTGCACCATTTTCAGATTGTTAAAGCGGGTCTCAGTGAGCGCCGTTTGATAATCAATTCGGCGGACATAGACCGCCGCTACAATGCAATTTCAAACTGAAACTGGAATCGCGGGGTTCCTTTGAACCTGCTCCTTCGCCAAAGCCTCGCCAAAACCAAAAATACCCGCTCCGAACAGCTACTGTATCTCTTCAATCCGAAATCCGAGGTTGTATATTCATGAACCCGGTAGGTAAATCGCGCTGCGGTATCCCCGCCCGCGCGGAGCGGGCGGAACAAACCGTGCATTATTTTACGTGCGGTAACATTCGTTCCGTCGCCTGACGCTGCGCTAGGCGACGGGGACGGCGCAGCGCGCCATCCCTACCAACTTCGTGATTCGGGTTCAAACGCACTAAATCCCCCGAATTTCCACGACCTGATCATCCCGAATCAACGCAGCTTGCAGTAATCGGGGGATGCCGAACCAAATCAGCCCTTGTCAATCGGCTTCACTTCCGGCGCGGCGCTCCAGACGCGGTATTTGACCTCAACACCTTCGGGCGCATAGACCACGATGGGCAACTGGCTGTTATAGCGAATTAGAAATGGTTCGCCGCCAATCGTGATGAAACGGTTCACCTTGGGCGCGTCCGGGTCAACGGCCATCAAAGTGCCGGCCATGGGCCCTAGCTTGCTGACGTCGTAACGGGGAAATCCCCACCCTTCGATGGTTTTCTCCTCGATCTTGCCGACGAAGAAATAAGTGTTCACGACGTCAACCTGGACGGTCTTGCCAACGATCAACTCCACCTTGAAGGCGTATTCATCGGCCTGTTTCGGCAGTTGCAGGACATGCCGGACCATTGCGGCATCGGCGGGAGGATATGCCTTCATATTGTCCGCCGCCCGGGCGGACAGCATCACCAGCAGAAGGTTGAGAATTCCGAAGGTTGCTAGAAATGTTTTCATATATGGTTTTAGGGTAAAGGTCGGAATGCTACCGATGAAGCCCAGGGTTGAAAGCCAGCCACCGCCGACTGGCGACGTGAACCGCGACTGCAGACCGACAAGCGCCAACGGCGACAGACTCCGGCAACAGGGTAAACGGTAAAATGTGGATACAAAATAACTGCATAAGCGCTTGCTCAAGTGAAAACATAGTTTTGACCACTGGCAAACATCAAATAAATCACAATGACGAGAATGAAGATCGTCCAAGCAAAGTCGCTTTTTTTATGATGCAACACCTTCAACACCCTCGACAAAATCCAAGTCACACACAACGAACCAGCAATCAGGGCTGCCAGCGTACCGGTATAAATATGGCTCACGGATGTATGCCAAATATCCTGTCGCACGACGATCCAATGTAAATGAAGATATCGAATACCAGCCCGCGACGAACCGGTAAGCGCAGTAAAGGACAGGCTGAAAAGAATAAAAACAAGAAGAACCATCACGGCGGATGAAACAGAATCTTGAAATCGCTTGGTCATACGATGGCCACTTTACGAAACGATTTGAGGCGCAGCCGATTCAAAGCACAGCAAATCAGCACGCTCAAACGCAAAGACGAAACGACATCGGCTGGTGGCTCGAATAACTTAAGAACGGGCAAATTATCCATAAAATATCAAGCGGCCTGGACGTCCATATCTCAGGTATCCGCGACTTATGGAGTCCTCCGCAATAGCGGATCTTGAGACGCCATCCCGAGACCGCAGCGATTTGTTGGCGACATGGTCATATACTACTCAAATCCCCAAGTGGCAGCTGTGCGCCACCGACTATGACACTGCGGACAGGTGAAAACGCCGTTTGAACTCTGACGCTTCGAGTCCCAACCCTGCGTCATCGTCGCAGAACACGACGGACAACGTGCCGACTGTGCGCGCCCGATGGTGAAGAGCATCCACAAGATCGCAGCAAAAGCCAACACACCACCCAAGACCTCCACAGCGACGGACTGCCAATGAAGTCCAAGGCCAAACACGAGAATGCCTGCAACCAGGCCGAGCCAGCAGCGCAGGAAAGACCACATCGTGCGACGGTAGTGCCCGGGTAGAATCGGAATCTCGGAGGCAGGAGTGGTGGATGGTGTAGTCATGCGGGAATGCCGCCTTACGCCAATGAAAGGTGGCTTTGCGTCATGGTCGTCATACCTCTGGTTTCCTCGCCAAGCTGGATACTTCCGGCTTCTTTGGCAAGCCAACATCAAAAGCTCCCGCCAACCGATGACCGAGATGAACCAGAATCAGCAGGATAAGCGAAAGGAACAAAATGATAGCTCCACGGTAAAGCTCATCAACGCTGTAGGTAAAGCTGTGTCCGAGCAGGCTGTTGTATTCGTATTCAAAGAGTGGACCGCCGCCGACCACGAATCCACAAACACCAGCAATGGCACTCAAACAATAAAGCAAGAAGCGGCATGGTTTCATAAAGTGCAATGTTGGCAACGAAATGTACCGAGCCACCGCCGAACTAACGCCCGGTAAACAGGTTGAGCAATTGCATCATCCCCGTGAGTTGAACCCGACCGATGTTGTGGCGGTCATCAAGCATCTGGCTTACGTGGAATCTGTGACGGCGGGAATGCAGAATCAAGTGTTAAATGGGGTTTTTTGAATAGAGACTCCTCACGTCGTCGCCTACATCGGGACGGGGAACAAGCTGGCGGTTTGCTACCTCTTTAACTTGTGGGGCGCGGGCAGATTGGGGTCTCGTAGAAATTAATTGGGGACTTGTGGAACTCGTCCCTACGAATGGGAGGCGTGCGTCGGCGCCACGCGGATTTTCAGTAAACCCGGCGGAGATTGGAGGGGAGGATGCCGAGTTCGTCGCGGTATTTCGCCACGGTGCGGCGGGCGATGTTAATGCCTTTGGCAGTCAGCATTTTCACGACTTCCTGGTCGGACAGCGGCTTGGCGGAGTCTTCGGCCTTGAAAATCTCGGCGATCATGTCCTTGACGCTGGTGTTTGAGACATTTTCGCCGTGGGCGTTCTGCAAGCCGGCGGTGAAAAAATATTTCATCTCAAACACGCCCTGCGGGGTCTGGATGTATTTGCCGGAAACCGCGCGGCTCACGGTCGTCTCGTGCACGCCCACCACGTCGGCCACCTGCGACATGGTCATGGGCTTGAGATGGGCGACGCCTTTTTCCATGAACTCGCGCTGGCGCTTGACAATTTCCCGGCCGATGTTGCAGATGGTCGTCTGGCGCTGGTGCAGGCTCTTGATCAGAAATTTGCCGGCGCGGATCTTTTCGCGGATGTAGTTTTTCACCTCGGCGTTGTTCTCACCGCCGGACATCAAATCTTTGTAGACATTGCTGATGCGGAGGTGCGGGATCTGCTCGTCGTTGGTGGTGACGATAAATTCATCGCCGTCCCGGGCCACGAACACCTCAGGGGCGACGTATTGTTCGACCACGGGCAGAAACGCGCGGCCGGGCCGCGGTTCGAGCCGGCCGATGCGGGCGAGCGCATCCTGGACGTCGTCCACGGACTGGCCGGCGCCGCGCGCAATCTCGGGGATCCGCCGTTTGCCCAGCGCCTCCATGTAATCGCGGATGATGCGGTATTCCAGGGTTTCCTGCTTCCCGGCGCGCTCGAGCTGGAGCATGAGGCATTCGCGCAAATCGCGCGCGCCCACGCCGACGGGCTCGAAGCCTTGAATCACTTTGAGGACCGGTAAAATTTTTTCGCCGGGAAGATTGGCGGACGCCGCCAACTCCTCCACGGTGGCCATGAGAAAGCCGTAATCGTCAATGTTGCCGATGAGCAGCTCAGCGATGCCGCGATCCTCATCGCTCAAATTCGTGTCGCGCACCTGGGCCATCAGGTGCTGGGCCAGGGAGGTCTCCACGGTGATGGAGTTAAACATGAACTCCCGCTTTTCGTCCTCCTCGGCGGTGGAGCGGTTGACGGTGTTGGTCTGGGAAAAATGGTCGCGCCAGTCCTGATCCATCTGCACGAGCTTCTCAAACTCGGCCTGGAAGTCATCCACCGGTTCGTTCGCCATCCGCTCGGTGGCGGCATCAAATTTGACATCCTCCGGCGGTTCGGCCAGGTCGGCCGACGCGGGCAGATCGTCGGCATCGCTTTCGGGGGATTTTTCGCGCAAATCCATTTCCGGCTCCGTAATCTCCTCGAGCACGGGGTTTTGCTGGAGCTCCTGTTCGACGAGCGCCTTGAGTTCGAGCGTAGGCGCCTGAAGCAAAGCCAGCGACTGCTGGAGCTGCGGCGCCAGCACGAGCGACTGCGAGAGTCTTTGCGAGAGATGTAGTCCGAGTCCCATCTGCGGGCGAACATAAACCAATCCGCCGGAACCTCAAGCAATTTTGGCACGAATCTCGCTGTGGGATTTTCGCCCAAAGGAAAAACTGGATTTTCCCGCGCCGCAAGCGCATGTTGTTTACATGAAACTGATTCTCTCCACGCATAATGTCACGCTGACCAAGGCGATTGAAGATCATGTGGTCGCCAAGATCGACAAACTGGATCACATGGACCAACGCATCGTGGACGCGCGGGTCACCCTGGAACACGATCACACCCGCGTGCCGGAAAAACAGTTCAGCTGCTCCATCCGCCTCGGCGTGCGCGGGCCGGACTTGTTTGCCAAGGACATTGAAAGCGACCTTTACGCGGCGATTGACGCGGTGATCAAAAAAATCGAACAGCAAATCCGCCGGCGCCACAGCAAATTCAAGACGAAGAAAACCAAGGTGGGCGCCAAGAGCAAACGCACCCGGCAGGAATCCAGCGACGAATGATCCTGCGGGCGAAACTGATCGTTCCCGTCACCGCGCCGCCCATTGAGGACGGCGCGGTTTTCATTGCCGGCAACAAAATTCGCGCGGTCGCCGCGTGGAAAGACCTGCGGCCGCAGCTCCGCGAAAAAGTTCTGGACCTCGGCGAAGTGGCGCTGCTGCCGGGCCTGGTCAACGCCCACTGCCACCTTGATTACACGGACATGGCGGGCGAACTGCCGCCGCCGAAAACCTTCACGGACTGGATCGGCGCGATCACCGCCGCCAAGACCGCGTGGAGCTATTCCGATTACGCCCGCTCGTGGCTCCGCGGCGCGCACCAGCTGCTGAAAAGCGGCACCACGACCGTGGCCGACACCGAGGCCATGCCCGATTTGCTGCCCGAAGTCTGGGAAGCCACGCCGCTGCGAATTTTTTCATTCCTGGAGATGACCGGCATCAAATCGCGCCGCGCGCCCAAGGAAGTCTTGCGCGAGGCCGTGACCACGATCGATTCGCTCCGGCATCCGCGCAACCGGGGCGGGCTTTCGCCCCACGCCCCCTACTCCACCCTGCCGGAACTGCTGCGCCTGACCGCCCGCACCGCGGAAAGGCGAAAATGGCGGGCCAGCATCCACGTCGCCGAGTCCACGCAGGAATTTGACATGTTTGCGCACGCCGCCGGCGAGATGCACGACTGGCTGAAACGCAACGAACGAGACAATTCCGACTGCGGCCAGGGTTCGCCCGTGGCCCACCTCGCCCGCAACCGGCTGCTCGGAGAAAACGTGCTGGCCATCCACGTGAACTGCCTCGCCCGGGGCGACGCCACCCTGCTCGCCAAGAACCGGACGCACGTCGTCCACTGCCCGCGCAGCCACGACTATTTCAAACATCCGCCGTTTGAACGCGAACGGCTCGCGAACGCCGGCATCAATCTCTGCCTCGGCACGGACAGCCTGGCCACGGTGCGACGGACGGGAAAATCGAAGCCGGAACTCGACTTGTTCGCCGAAATGCGCGCGCTCGCGGAACAGGATAAAAAAATCTCGCCGGAACAAATTTTGCGGATGGTCACCGTCAACGGCGCCCGCGCCCTCGGCCTCGGGGGGAAAGTCGGCGAACTTTCGGCCGGCGCGATCGCCGATGTGATCGCAATACCGTTCGCCGGAAAATTCTCCCGCGTACATGAAACCATTGTGGAGCATGCCGGCAATGTCACCGCCAGCCTGATTGAAGGACGCTGGGCGTTACCGCCGGTTTGAAATTGTTGAATTGTTGAATTGTTGAAGCGTTGAAGCGTTGAAGCGTTGAAGCGTTGAAGCGTTGAAGCGTTGAATTGTTTAATTGTTGAATTGTTGAAGGGTTGAAGCGATTCAGAGTTGAAGGCGCGGCTATTGCATGGCGGGCGGGCTGCTTGACCGAGTTTAAGAACGGCATCCAGATGCGATGGCAATTCCGGGCGGAGAGCTTTTGGCTCGTAAAGGGCGGAGGGTAAATCGTAAATTGTCCCGGTGCCTGCCTTGGACGATGAACTGAACCGGCGACTCGCCTTGTTGCGGGAACAAAACCTGTTCCGCGAACTGCGCCGGGTAGATTCCGCCCCGGGTCCGCGCCTGGAAATCGCCGGCAAAACCCTGCTCAATTTTTCCTCGAACGATTATCTCGGCCTCGCCAACCACCCGACCTTAAAGGCCGCCGCCAGCGAGGCCGTGAACCAGTTCGGAGCCGGCGCCGGCGCGTCCCGGCTGGTCTGCGGTTCACTCGCGCCCTTTCATCAATTGGAGGAAACCCTGGCCGCCTTCAAGGGAACCGGGGCGGCGCTGACCTTTGCCACCGGCTACGCCGCCGCGCTCGGCACCATCACCGCGCTCGCCGGAAAGGATGACATCCTCATCCTGGATAAACTGGTGCACGCCTGCATCGTGGATGCGGCGAAACTGTCCGGCGCAAAACTCCGCATCTTCGCCCACAACGACCTGAACGACCTCGAGGAAAAATTAAAATGGGCGGACCGGGCGGCCCCGATTGAAAACGGAAAACGCAAAGCGGCAATCCTTGTGGTGACCGAATCCATTTTCTCGATGGATGGCGACGCCGCGCCGCTCCGGGAAATGGTCGCGCTCAAGGAAAAATACGGCGCCTGGCTGATGGTGGATGAGGCACACGCCACCGGCGTGTTCGGCCGGAACGGTCGCGGCCGGGCGGACGAACTGGGCGTCAGCAACCAAATCGAGATCCAGATGGGCACTTTGGGCAAGGCGCTGGGCGCGAGCGGCGGGTATATCTGCGGGAGCCGTCCGCTGATTGATTTTCTGGTGAACCGCGCGCGCAGCTTTATTTTCAGCACGGCGCCGGTCCCGGCCGCCGCCGCCGCTGCCACTGCCGGAATTCAACTCGCGCAATCAGCCGCAGGCGAACAACTCCGGGAAAAACTCAGGACGCGCATCGCTGAATTAAACGCCGCCCTCTACCTGCCGCCAGCCGCCCAGGGCAGCCCCATCATCCCGCTGATTTTGGGCGAGGAAGCGAAAGCCATGGCCGCCGCAACGCGGCTGCGCGAACAGGGCATATTTGTTCCGGCCATCCGTTATCCCACGGTGGCGCGCGGGGCAGCGCGGCTGCGCATCACCTTGAGCGCCGCGAATACCGGGGCGGACGTGGCGACGCTCGCGGACGCGCTGAATCAAATCGTAAATCCAAATGCTTAAAAAGTGATGCACCGGCTTGCCCAACTTGATCACGCGCACGTCTGGCATCCGTTCACGCAGATGCGGGACTGGCTGCGGCGCGAACCGGCGGTGATCGTCGGGGGCAAGGGCACCCGGCTGCGGGATGCGCATGGCCGTGAATATCTGGACGCCAACTCCTCCATCTGGACGAATCTCCACGGGCACCGGCATCCCAAGCTCAACGCCGCCATCACGCGGCAATTGAAAAAAATCGCGCACAGTTCCGCCCTGGGGCTGGCCAATGAACCCGCCAGCCGGCTGGCGGCGGAATTAGTGCGGAGAGCGGAGGGCGGAAAGCGGGATGAAAAACCGGCGGGCCGCGCGGCCGCCGGCGCTCCGCATTTGAAGAAGGTTTTCTTTTCCGACAACGGCTCGACGGCGCTCGAGGTGGCGCTAAAGCTGGCCTACGAATATACGCGGCGGACGCGCGGCGCGAAATCCAAGCCGAAATTTCTTTCCCTGGCCGGCGCCTATCACGGCGACACGATCGGGGCCGTGTCGCTGGGCCACATCGACGTGTTTCACCGGGCTTACGCCGGAATGTTGTTCAAGACGAACCAGGTGATGTCGCCGTATTGCTATCGCTGCCCGTTCAATCGCGCCAAGCCGGAACGGGACGACGCGCGGAATAACCGGAAATGCCATTGGGAATGTGTGGGCCTCGCGGAACAGAAATTTTCCGCGCAGAAGAAAAAAGGCCAACCCTATGCCGCGTTCGTGTTCGAGCCGCTGATGCAGGGCGCGGCCGGGATGATTCCGCAACCCGTCGGCTGGTTGAGCCAGGTGACGGCCATCGCCCGCAATCACGGTGCGCTGCTCATCGCGGACGAGGTGATGACCGGATTCGGCCGAACCGGCGTCGGCCCGGCCACCGGCGGTAAGCGGAAAGTGGAACCCTTATTCGCGTGCCAGCAGGAAGCGGTTCAGCCGGATTTCCTGTGTCTCGCGAAAGGGCTGACCGGAGGTTATCTGCCGATGGCGGCGACGCTGACCACGCAAAAAGTTTTTGACGCGTTCCTGGGGGAATATGAGGAACTCAAGACCTTTTTCCACGGCCATAGTTTTACCGGCAACCAATTGGGCGCGGCCGCGGCACTGGCCAGCCTGGAATTGTTGGAAACCGAAACCTCCATTCAACAGCGGACGCGGCTGGAAAAACAGCTCCACGACGAATTGCAGCCGCTCTGGACGCTGCCCAACGTGGGAGATATCCGGCAGGTGGGCCTGGTGGCGGGGATTGAACTGGTGAAGGACTGGCGGACGCGAACACCCCTGGCCTGGCGCGAGCGCGCCGGCATCCGCGTGTGCGAGGGGATGGCCCGGCGCGGGGTGCTGACCCGACCGGTCGGAAACGTCATCGTGCTGATGCCACCCTATTGCACGACCAAAGCACAATTGCATCAAATGATCTCGGCACTGGCGGAAAGCGTGGTGGAAACCTTCAAAACGAGGCAGTAGCCCCTGCCCCACCATCAATAAGGTTGGTTAAATTGCTGCGGTTTTTGTCGGTTCAATATTTAACGCGCGCCGGTCGGGAAACAATTCTTGACCAACGGGAAAGAGAGTAATACCGTCGTTTTCATGGGAAAAATAGCACCGCACAGTGCGGTAGAAGAAAAATGTTAGGTGTCATTCGCGCCATGAGCATTTCAGAACTAGCAAGAGTCAGCGTCCCGACTTGGACACCAGCACCGCCGGTATCAGAGTCTGATTTGTCAGCGTTGATCCAGACTACCGGCATTGAGCTTCCATCGGACTATCTCGACTTTCTCCGTTTTAGCGACGGCGGTTTCGGCAGCATTCCCGTTGACCCTTGGTTTTTTGACAGCTTGTGGAAGGCTACGGAGTTGGTTGCTTTCAATCGCGATTATCAGATTCCGATTTATTGCCCCGGCTTTTTCGGCATCGGTTCTACCGGCGGCGGTGATATGTTTGCGTTTGATATGCGCGGACAGCAGCCTTGGCCGGTCGTATCCATTCCTTGCATCGGTATGGAGCCAGCCGCAGCTTTGCCAGTTGCACCAGACTTTCGCTCTTTTGTTGCGATGTTTGGTCAGAAGGGAGACCATGACGCCTAACAGCAGAAGGAATGTAGTTAACCTGAAGTGAAGCGGAGCGAGATATGGTATAAGTGAGGATGTTCCGCCGCTTCACTTCAGGTTAATTGCATTCCCGGGTTGGACGAAACCGCGTCGAAGGTTCAGCGGGTCAGT
>CAIQEI010000081.1 GCA_903870815.1 uncultured Verrucomicrobia subdivision 3 bacterium | reverse complement strand
TTTACCTTTTCTTTACCAAAAAAAAGTTTTGGAAAGTAAAGTTTCGAGGAATCAGCCTGAGCCGATCCACCGGCAGCTCCCCTACCCCACCCTGCCTATGGCCGCCTTCGCCCTCACGCTATCTCAGGCCGGAGAGGGAATGACGACCGTCCCTGAGAGCAGGACCGGCCGCAAATGAAATCAGAGATGCCAAAGAACAAACGCGGTGGAAGGCCAGGCCCGCACCCGCCAAAATCAATATATTGTATATTGTGATTTAGATGCTTGTTTGTCAAAATAAAAAATCTACAGGTTTTGGCCGGCGATTCGGAACATAAAATTCAAACCAATAAAAGGCCGGCGAGGTGAAATCACGCGGCCGACGGCACAGCTTTCTGCCCCCAGCCGAAAAGCCGCTTCGCCTTGATGACCTCGAAAATCGGCGGCGGGATGAGCCGGCTCAAAGCCTCGTCGGCGGAATGGATTTTGGCCAGCACTTCGCCGGAATATATCTTCAGCGCGTCGGCATTGTAACTGGCGATATCCACGATGAACTGGTTCTCCACGAGATGCTGGTACAGATGGCGCAGGTGCGGGGCGACATCGAGGTTCTTCACGGTGAACAGCCGGCCGGACTTCTTGTCGAGCGAGGGATAGACGTAGAGTTTGGCGCCGTTCTTGAAGAGCTGGCCGAGGGACTCCATGAGGCCGCCGGGCAGATCGGTGTAAAATTTCTCATCCAGCACATCGCGCAGGCGGACGAGGCCGATGGGCAGGCCGATGGATTTCTGTGTCTGCCGCGAGAGGTAGCTGACGAGCCGGTGGTAGCGGAGGAAATTGGAGATCATCACGGGCCGGCCGAGCGCGCCGAGCGTGTCCACGCGGTCAAGAAAGTCGCGATGGTCAATCGCATCGCCCACCTGCAACTGGCGCAAGGTCATCTCAAACATGGTGACGGGTTCCTCGCCGGCCAATGTGGGTTCCTGCACGAACTGTGCCTGCGCACGTTCCAGCATGTCGAGCATGGGGTTGGTCAGGGGCCGGAAGCTGCCGCGCTCGAGGAGGACGGGTTTTTTGTAGAGCAGTTCGCCGGGAATGACGGTTTCGCCGTCGGCCGTGAACATGGCAGCCTCGGTGAGCCATTGCTCGACGAGTTGCAAGGCCATGAGCCGGTTGTCCACGCCGGCGAACGCGGGTCCGGAGAACTTAATCATGTCCACCTCCACGCGCTGGCTGTTCAGGCCGTCGAGCAGCGAGCCGATGAGCCGGGCGGGTTCGATGTGCCGGTAGAACGCACCGTGGATAAGATTGACGCCGATGATGCCGACGACCTCCTGCTGACGCGGCGTTTCCCAGTCCAGCAGCCGCACATGGATGATGATGGTGGAAGGCGCGCTGCGCGGCACGGTCTGGAACTTGATACCGAGCCACCCATTGCCGCCTTCCTCGCCAGCTTTGGAAATGTGCCTCGTGGCGATGGTGTTTGCGAAGGCAAAAAAGGTGCGGCGTTCCCCGATGGTCTGGTCGAGGCGCTGAAGGAGCAGTTCAAATTCATGGTCCAGCATGGACTGGAGCCGTTTGCGGCTGACGTAGCGGTCGCAGGGGCCGTAAATCGCGTCGCTAACAGTCATGTCATAGGCGGAAATGGTCTTGGCGACGGTGCCGGAGGCTTTGCCGACATGGAAGAACCAGCGAGCGACCTCCTGCCCGGCGCCGATTTCGGCAAAGGTGCCGTAGCGTTTGGCGTCGAGGTTGATTTGGAGGGCCTTCTGGCCGGTGTTGAGTTTCTCCGCGATCATAGTCCCTTGCGCGGCGCAAGATACACATTCCCGCGGGCGTGTCCAACAAGATGCGCGGGCACCGGTTGAACTCTTATGGTTTCGACTTTCCGTGCCAAACAACTGCGCTATACTCAACTCCATGTATCGCACGCAGGATCTGCATGTCAAAGAAATCGTTCCGCTGCTCGCGCCGCGCGCCTTGAAGGCGCTAACGCCGACACCCGAGGCGGTGAACGCCGTCGTGGCCGAGTCGCGCGACCGGGTCATCCGCATCCTGAACCACAAAGATCCGCGCCTGCTGGTGGTCATCGGGCCGTGCTCGATCCACGAGGAGAAAAGCGCGCTGGAATACGCGACGCGCTTGGGCCAACTCCAAAAGGAATTTGCCGACCGGATGGAAATCGTCATGCGCGTCTATTTTGAGAAGCCGCGCACAACCATCGGCTGGAAGGGGCTGATCAACGATCCGCATCTCGACGGTTCGCAGGACATCGAAACCGGCCTGAAAATTGCGCGGAAACTGCTGTTACAAATCGTGGGCCTGGGCCTGCCGGCGGCGACGGAATTTCTCGACCCGATCGTGCCGCAATACATCGCGGACCTCATTACCTGGGCTGCCATCGGCGCGCGAACCACGGAATCGCAGACGCACCGCGAGATGGCGAGCGGCCTCTCGATGCCGGTCGGATTGAAAAACAGCACCGACGGCAGTTTGCAGGTGGCGATTGACGCGATGGGGGCGACACGGCATCCGCACAGTTTTCTCGGCATGAACGACGACGGCGCGACGAGCATCGTCCGCACCAGCGGCAACCCGCACGCGCACGTGGTGCTGCGCGGCGGCCGGGCGATGACGAACTACGACGCGGCGAGCATCGCGGCGGCGGAGGCGAAATTGATTTCGGAGAAGCTGCCGCCGGTGCTGATGGTGGATTGCAGCCACGCGAACTCGGAAAAGAAATTCGCCCGGCAGGAGGAGGTCTGGCGCAGCGTCATTGAACAGCGCGCGGGCGGCACCCAATCGCTCATTGGCCTGATGGTCGAGAGCCATCTGCACGAAGGTAACCAGCCCATTCCGAAGGCAGTGAAGGATCTGCGCTACGGGGTAAGCATCACGGATTCATGCATCGGCTGGGAAACCACCGAGCGGATGCTGCGCTGGGGTTACTCGGCGCTGGCAAAAACATAGCCAGCCACAGATTCAACCGCCTAAATCAAACCAGCCACTCACGGCCAGTTCCAGGCGTAGGGAAAACGCAGACGGTAAAATTGCGCCGTGACGTTCAATGGCGGGCCAGACACAGTGTTTGTTCCCGGATTGTTGGGATCGATGGAACCACCACCACCGCCACCACCACCGCCGCCGGAGCTGATCGGCAACGGCGGGGCAACGACATAAACCGATTGCGTCGGGGTGAGGCTGTTGAAGTTGGTTACGACGGTCCAGCTCGCCTGTGCCAAATTCGTGCTACCATCCACAAAACCGCTCAAGCCCAACGGCAGGTTCGCCACTTTCAGCGTAACATTCAACTGGTTGGTGGTATTGAAAGTGCCAAGCTTGCTGATGGTGACCGGTGAAATCATCTGCTGGACAATGTCAGCGATGATCTCATGGAACTGGGCCGTCGCGTCTTGGGGGTCCCAGAAAATATAATTGGCACCTTGTCCAGTCAGGGTCAGGTTAGAAATTGAAGGGTCACTAAAGGCATCAATGCTTAATCCATTGGCTGAAAGGGCGTTCGTCAAGCCATAGTAGGCTGCGTTGGTCAGGACATTGTTCAAAAGGGTGTAAAAGTCCGGCGTATAGATTTTCAGGCCGGGACACAAAGCCCTGGCCTGATTCATGGTGTTGGCAAATTTGGCGTTGTAATCAAGGCAACCTGCATGCTCGATTACTGTCAATGTGGTCCCCGCGTTGAATGCTGGTATGAGAGATATATCTACGGCATTGGGCAGAATCAAATTGCGGACACCTTTGGCATACAGAGTAGTGATAATCTGCAGATGGTTGGCTTGCGCCTGATTATTGGCAGCTACCCATTGAGACGAAGTAAACGGCGTTTGGGCGGCATCAAATGTGTCGGCGTTGCAAACCCAGACGACGAACAAGGCACTAGCGACATCAGCCGGCGCGGCGAAATTATTGATTTCATTAACCAATGTGCTGCTGCTATGGTCGTAGTAGGAATTGTTTTTTGAATTATCAAAACTCAGCCCCTGGCGCTGCGCCAGTACTTCAACCCAGACCCGTCCGTTCGACCAACGCTGACCATAAAATGAAGATGTTTGGGGAGCGGTTGCATCTGCCGTAGCTGAAAGGCTGTCGCCAAAAATATAGAGCGACGAAAAGCCGGCCGAGGCGGAAAAGGCGGCCGAAACAAGCAAACACAAAACAACTGTAGGGTTGAACAGTTTTTTCATAGATGAGCATTTATCATACAGCGCCGGGGCAAAGTAAAGCAAAAAGTAATGACATACTGGCCAGGTCTTATTTGGCATCAGTTGGCAATGCGGCAGGAGATTTGCTTGCCCTGACAGGTCGCGCGTGAGTAACTACGATTAATATTTTGCATTTAGACGCGCCACCGCCTTGTTGAATCAAAGCAATATATCGAAACTGCTGGCAGTCGTACTTTTGGGCTTTTTGGCCCGGAGAGCGGCGGCCAACGGCTTTGGACTGCCGGACCAGGATGCGTTCGCGACGGCGCGCGGCGAGGCGTTCGTCGCCACGGCGGACAACGCCTCAGCCATCTACTACAATCCGGCGGGGATCGCACAACTCACGGGCAGCAACCTGCGCGGCGGATTGAACAGCGTCTATTTCGAGCCGACCTACCAACCGCCCGGCGGGAAGCCGAACAGCGGACAGACTTACTACAGCTCGGATAATTTCGCCTTCCTGCCGCAGTTGTTCTACACCTACACCGCCAAAGGCGCGCCGTACAGCTTTGGCCTGGGGGTTTATGCACCTTACGGCGGCAACATGAACTGGCCGCAGGACACGGGTTTCCGTTCTGTGGCCATCAGCGGCTCGCTGAAATACGTCACCATCAACCCAGTGGTGGCGATCAAGCTCCTGCCCAGCCTATCAGTGGGAGCAGGCGCTATGGTGAATTACGCAAAAATCAGCATGTATCAAGGCCTGCGCCCTGCTACAACGCGAGGTGCCAATTTTTTCAATTTCACCGGGGACGGATGGAGCGTGGGTTACAACGCGGGAGTACTCTGGCAGCCGCTGACGGAGCTATCCTTCGGGGCCACCTTCCGCAGCTCGGCACGGATGAATTTTCAAGGCAACACGGATTTTCAGTTATTTCCTGGGGCCTACAACACACCCGCACAGCGGGATGCGTCGGCGCAGTTTACCTTCCCGCTGACGACTGTCTTTGGCGTTTCCTACCGGCCGACACCAAAATGGAATATTGAGGTGGATGCCAACTACACGGACTGGAGCAGCTTTGGCACTGTCAACATTGAGCAAGCACCGCCACCGGTAAGAAGACCCTTTACTCAAAACGTACCGGTCAATCTGGACTGGCAGGCAAGCTGGATGTATGAACTGGGCGTGACGCGGTATTTCGACAACGGCTGGCATGTGAGCGGCGGCTATGTCTTCAACCAGAACTCGGTGCCGAACACCTATTACACGCCGCTGGCCGCCGACTTGGACCGGAATTTTTTCAGCCTGGGCACAGGTTTCAAGGGTAAGCGCTTCAACTTTGACATCGCTTACCAATTAGGTTTCACTTTTGATCATAATGTGAGCGGCAGTACGCCCTCATCCAAGCCCGGGGGGTTTTCCGGAGAAAACGCCAACGGCACCTACGGCTTCAGCAGCCAAGCCATCTTCGTGTCGGCAGGCATCCATTTCTGACCGCGCACAATCATGCCAACCCGACACCCACTAATTGTTTGCGGGCGGCCGCGCCGCCGCATAGCATCCGCCGCGCGGCTTGGAAAACAATTCCCTTTAAAATGACTGAATCCACCTTTGCCACATTGTCCGGCGGCCAATCGCATTTTATTTCCGCCGGCACGGACCGGGTGCATTACGTCACCGCTGGCCGGGGCCGCCACACGCTCGTCTTTATTCACGGCTGGGCGTGTAATCTGGGTTTCTGGCGCGAACTGGTCGCGGCGCTGGCGGACCATGCGCGGCTCATTCTGATTGACCTGCCCGGTCACGGCGAGAGCGACAAACCGAAGACCGCTTATTCCCTGGATTTTTTCGCTAACGCCGTCCTCGCAGTGCTGCGCGCGGAAGGGGTGGAGAAGGCCACCGTCATCGGCCACAGCATGGGCGCGGCAGTACTTTGCCGTGTGCTGCAAAAGGCGCCCGAAAAAATTGCCGCATTGGTGTCGGTGGACGGTCTATTGTGCCGGCCGCCCGGTTCGCCAGCCGAAGGGCTGGCGCTGGTGAGCGGGTTCGGGTCGCCGCATTATCGCGAACACGCGGCGGGATTCATCAGAACCTTTTTCCCCTTTCCCGGCGCGGAAACTCTGCGCGAACAAATTACGGCGGAAATGCTCAAGACACCGCAGCACGTCATGCTGGGCGGGATGCTCGCCCTGCTCAGCCCGGATCAGCCCGACTGGGCTTTGTCGAAAGTGGACGGGCCCGTCCTGGTAATCAATGCGCCGCGGCCATGGTGGAGCAGCGCTTATGAAAACTACGTCCACTCCCTCTCGCCACAGGCCGAATACCGGATGATGGACGGGGCCAGCCATTTTCCGATGCTGGAAAAGCCGGTGGAATTCAACGCCCTGCTCACGTCCATGCTGCGGAAGCATGACTTGATCGGGCCCTAACCGCGCTGAACCAGGGCAAGGCCGCGCGCAGCGATAATCGCGTTGTTTTGGCCTGAAAAATGTTTCATTCTGGCCGTATGATGATTCCTGTCGTCAAAAAGAACGGACCCGGCGGCGTTTTGCGCCCGCCGGCCAGGCGCACGCCAGGAACACGTCCGGTCGTTCCGGAGCCGGGTGCCGGGCAAAACGAAGTCACCTTCCAGACGGCGGACGGGGCGGAGTTTTCCGCGCGGCTGACGCACCTGACCCGCCATGTCGCAACCTTCGAGGCGGTCAATCTCGCCGCCACCTGGCGGACTTCGGAAGTTCTGAGCCATTTCAAAATCACGGCGGATACGCGGGTCGTCTATTTCGGACGCGCCGTCATCAGTCAGATGCTGCATACCGGCGAATCGCTGTTGTGCGAAGCCAAGCTGGATGACCTGGGATCGGAAACGGCATTTTTTCTCCCGCCCACGGAAACCACGACTGATCGCCAAGACGCCTACGAGGTTTTTTTTCAGTCGTGGCAGAAAGAATACCGTCTCGCACCGGAGTTCAAGGTGCTGGTCGCGGATGTGCAGTCCTACCTGACCGGCGTGCGGCACTGGCTGGAAAGCCTGGAATTCGGGCTCAAGGACAGCCCAGAGCTGGCCGCTCAGGAGCAGGCCATCCTGGATTCGGTCGCCCCGAAAATCATCGAAGCCTTCAACCACCAGCACGAGCGGTTTGAGGAGATGCTCTATGAGCTGCCGCGCGAAGCACTGGGGGCGCATCAGGAATTTGTCCGGCGGCACTGGCACAAATTATTTCTCGGCTCGCCCTTCGCCCACCGCACCTATCACAAGCCGCTCGGCCACGCCGGCGACTATGAGATGATGAATATGATCCACCGGAACCAGCCGGAAGGGCGGTCGCTTTACGAGAAGCTGATCCACTTGCTGCTGGTGAGCCAGTGGCCGGCCCGGTCCGTCCGAAACCGGATCACGCATCTGGGGGAAAACATCCTTCGCGAAACCGCCCGTATTGCGCGCGGCGAAGGCACGGCGCACATTTTGAACGTCGGCTGCGGACCGGCGTGGGAGGTCCAGGATTTTCTGGCAAAGACCCATTTGTGCAACCGCGCGGAATTCACGCTGATCGATTTTAACGAGGAAACCCTGACCCATGCCAGCCAGCGGCTGGTCGAGACCAAACGCAAACACGGACGGCACACGACGATCCGCACGAGTCAAATCTCCGTGTATCAACTGCTGAAGCGCACGCAGCAGCACGCCACCGGTCCGACTAAAAAATTCGACCTGATCTATTGCGCCGGACTGTTCGATTATCTGGCTCCGGAAACGAGCCGCGCCCTGATGGAACTGTGGTATGAATGGCTGGCGCCGGGCGGGCTGATGCTGATCGCGAACATGAATGACACGAAACCGTTCCGCCATTTCATCGAGTTCATTCTGGACTGGCAGTTGATCTACCGGGATCCCGAAGAAATCATGGCCCTCGTTCCCGATGCGTGCCGGGAGCACACCCGGGTGATTGCGGAACCAACCGCCGTGAACCTGTTCCTGCACATCCGCAAACCGGACTGACATGCAACCCATCCCCCAGGAATTTCGCGCCGCTTACCAGGAACATGAGCGGGAGATGACCATCCGCAAGACCCGGCTGGGCTGCCTGCTAGGCATGGTGCTGGTGCCGCTCTTTGGCGGCTTGGATTTCCACGTCTTCAACCATGACCAGGCCTGGTCGTTTTTGCGGCTGCGGCTGCTGTGCTCGACCCTGATGGCGCTGCTGTATCCGCTGCTGGGAACCAGCCTCGGCCGGAAATATTTCCGTTTTCAGGGCATCGTGCTGTTGTTCCTGCCCACGGCCACCATCGCGTGGATGATTTACGCCACCACCGGCGCCGCCTCGAACTATTACGCGGGCCTGACCCTCGTGCTGATGTTTCTGGCGGTGATCCTGGACTGGACGTTCGCGCAAAGCGTCATCTCGGTCCTGCTGGTGCTGGCGCTCTACCTGTGCGCCAGCCTGCCGACGGCGGCGGGGGCCAACGCGCCCATCTTCGTGAGCAACCTGTTTTTCCTGGTGTCATCGAGCATCGCCATCATCGCCGGCACCTATTTTCACAGCCAGGTCCGGGTGCAGGAATTCGTCTTCCAGAGCGAACTGGACAAGAGCCGCAAAGCACTCGAAGCCAGCCTCACACAGCTCAAGGAGAACGAGGCGCAGCTCGTCCATTCCGAAAAACTCGCCTCGCTCGGCCGCATGAGCGCGGGCATGATCCACGAGATCAACAACCCCCTCAACTTCGCTGCCACCGGCCTGTTCACGCTGCGCAAAAAGGAGAAATACCTCGCGCCCGAGCAGCGGGAGGAATACGCGGACGTGCTCAAAGATGTCGAGGAGGGCGTGAACCGCGTGAAGACCATCGTGTCCGACCTGCGGATGTTCACGCATCCGGACACCGAGGAGCGCGGCCAGGTGATCGTGGGCGAAGTGGTGACCGCCGCGCTGCGCTTCCTGAACAACGAATGCAAAGACCAGGTGGTGTTTGAAACGGAAGTGCCCGCCAAACAGGTCGTCTGGGCGAACAAAAACAAGCTCATCCACGTCCTCACCAACCTGCTGCAAAACTCGCTCGACGCGCTGAAGACCAAGACCTTCACCGGCGAGAAGCCCACCATCCGCATCACCAGCCGCACGGAAAACGGCGTCTGCATCCTGACCGTGCGCGACAACGGCCCGGGCATCGACGCGGCGCATCTGGACAAGATTTACGACCCCTTTTTCACCACCAAGGACGTGGGCGAAGGCATGGGCCTGGGCCTGAGCATCTGCTACCGCATCGTGCGCGAGGCGAAAGGAAAAATTTCCGTGAAGACCGAGGCGGGGAAATACTGCGAGTTCACGCTGGAATTTTCCGCCGAGAAAAGCGCGGCCAACAATTAAACGACCAACATGAGCGACTACGACTACAAAAAATTCGCCATCCTCTACGTGGATGACGAGGAAAAATCCCTGAAGTATTTCACGCGCGCCTTTGGCGACGAGTTTCGCGTGCTCACCGCCGCCAAAGCCGAGGAGGGCTACAAGCTGATCGAGCAGCAGCCCGACGGCATCGGCCTGCTGTTGACCGACCAGCGGATGCCCGGCGAGCAGGGCGTCTGGCTGCTGGAGAAGGCGCGCCGGTTCCGCCCGCACATCCTGCGCATCCTCGTCACCGCCTACTCGGACACCGACGCCATGATCGCCGCCGTCAACAGCGGCGCCATCAGCAAATTCATCACCAAGCCGTGGGATCCCCCGCAGCTCGAACTCGTCCTCCGGCAAAGCCTGGAATTTTTCATGGTCTCCGCCGAGCGCGACCAGCTGCTCCGCGAAAAAATGTCCGTGCTGCGCAACATGATGATCGCCGACCGCATCGTGAGCCTCGGCCTGCTCGCGGCGGGCCTGAGCCACCACATCAAGAATTCCATGGTGGCCGTGAAAACCTTCCTGGAACTGGCGCCGATGAAGCTGGCCGAGGAAAAGGCGAACGGCGCCGAAACCCTGCGCGACCCCGGCTTCTGGCACGAATACCACCAGAACGCCCAGAACCAGATCAACAAGATCACCGAACTCATCGGCGACCTCCGCACCGCCTCGGACAATCCGGCTGATGCGCCCTTCGCCGACGAGATCCAGCTTCAGCCCGCCATGGCCGGAGTGCTGGCCGGATTGCAGCCTGAACTCGCCGCCCGCCGCATCACCGTGGAAAACCAGATTCCCGCAGCCCTGCCCGCCCTCCGCGTGGACCTGCCGAAATTCAACCGGCTGCTGGAGCTGCTGTTCAAGGACGAGCTGGCCATGCTGCCCGCCGGCAGCCGAATCACCCTGACCGCCGAGGCTGGCGGCAGCAGCAGCCGGCCCGGCGTGGTCCTCCGCCTGGCCGACAATGGCCCCGCCCTGCCTCCGGACGCCCTCCGCGTGGTGTTGGATCCCTTCACCGGTGGCGCGTCCTCAGAATACGGCATCAACCTGATGGCCTGCTTTTTTATCGTCCATCACCACGGCGGCAGCATCGAGGCCGTCAGCCCGGACGGCGGCGGCAACCTCTTCACCATCCGGCTGCCGCTCAAACCCGAGACGACCGAGACCCTTTCCGACGACACCCAGTTCCTGAAAAAGGCGATGTTGAACGAGGAATTGTGGGACAAGCTCATCAAGAGCACTTGAAGCTAACTGCGAAGAAGTTTCCCGACAGCCGTCGGCCGGGCCGGGCTTATTTGGCCACGGCATTTTGGCGGCGGATGGATAAGGCTTAACTTTCAGGCAACAAAAGTTGCCGGTGATGCTAGTATAATCAGCATCACCAAATGAACCGTCACCTTACCATGTTCGAACTATGCGCCACCCTGCTCCTGGCGGGGGCCGGCACCGGCATGGCCCAGACCACGAATTCGATCGCCATCGCCAATCATTCCTTCGAGGCCCAAAGCGTGACCACCGGCAGTTATGCGGTGGAAACCCCAACGAGTTGGAGCGGGGTAGGGCCGTCAGCCGGGGTAGTCGCCATCGTCTGCCCCGCTACCGGTGATAACCGGTTTGCCTCATATCCGCCGCCCGGACTGGATGGCACAAATTTTTGCCAAGTATACAGCACCGGTGCCGGTGACAACGCCACGGTCTATCAGGATACGGGAGTCAAATATCAGGCCGGCGTGACCTACACCTTGACGACTTATTTTGGCCGGGAGGCCAATGCCGCCCCCAACAGCCAACTGGTTTTGTATAATTCGTCGCTGGGGGCGGTCGCCTCAAATTCCATCAGCGGATCGGCTCTCACCCAAGGTTCTTTCACCGGCGAAACCGTGACTTACACCGGGACAGGGACAGAGGGCGGCAACGGCGACATCATCGTCGGTTTCCACACCGCCGGGGCGGCGGCGGTGACCGCCCTGGACTTTGACAACGTCAGCCTGATGGCGGTTTATCCACCCGGGCCGGCGATCACGAACCAGCCGGTTTCGCAAGGGACATTGCCGGGGAACGCGGTATTATTCAGCGTGGGGGCGTCGGCGGCTACGGGGACGGCGTTGCAATATCAATGGCAGGCGGCGCCGGCCGGTGGTAGCACCTACACCAACCTGTTTAACGGGGGCACCATTTCGGGGGTGACCAGCAACGTGCTGTCCATCACCAGTGCGAACGCCAATTGGGCGCTGTCCTACCGGGTAGTGGTGACCAACAGTACCGGCGCCGTCACCAGTAATCCCGCCCTCCTGACCCTTTATCCCATATCACTTCTGATCGACGGCGACTTCGGCTCCGCGGCCGCGCAGACGGGCGCGGCGGTATTGGGGACTTCGAGCGATGTCTGGAACGCAATCACCGCCACGACGGGCACGCTGGTCAATTCGGCGAGCAACCTGGTGAGCGGGGTCGGGCTGACCCTGGTTAATTCCGGGCAGTTTTACAATGATGTCGGCGGCGACGCCATGGATGCGGCGACCACGCCGCTGATGGAAGATTACGCCTTTGGCTATACCGCTTCCGGTTACAGCCCCACGGTAACGGTGAGTTTCACCGGGCTGGCTCCCTATGTTAATTCCGCCTTTACGCTGGCGGTATTCGCCGCGGGAGATACCAGCGGCCAGGGCGCGACTCTCACCCTGACGGGAGCCACGGGCGGGAACACGTCCAGCACGCTGGGCACGACTGCCGCTTCGCGCCAGATTTCCGTGGGGTTGGGGATTGCCTACCAGACTTTCACGGGCGTCCTGACCAATGGCACGTTGAGCTTTACCGCGACTGAGAATGCCGGACAAACCTTTGCGGCTGTGAACGGCTTTCAACTTCAACTGGGGCCGCTCCCGGATCCGAGCATTTTAACGGGGCCGGCTTCACAGACAACCTTTCCAGGCAGAACGGTTTCCTTCAGCGCGACGGCTGCGGGGACTGCCCCCTTCGGCTACCAATGGCAGACTGGTTTGGCCGGAGTTTATACCAACCTCAACAATGGCCCGGCCAATGGCGCCACGGTCTCGGGCGCCACCAGCAACGTCCTGACCCTCGCCAATGTTGCAAGCAATCAGGCGCTGAATTATGTGGTGGTGGTAACCAACAGCGTCGGCTCCGTCACCAGTGCGCCGGCCACCCTGACGGTGGTCACCAACGGCCAGAATTTCGTCGTCAACGGAAGCTTTGAGGCGGTGAATCCATCCGTCAGCTCGGACACGTACACGGTCAATTTCGGAACTTTGCCAGACAATGCTGTCACCGGCTGGACATTGGGAACCTCCGCCGTGAACAACGGTTACGATGGCATCGCCGCGGCCAACGGCCGGCTTTCGAACAAGGCCATCGAAGACGGTACCAACGCGGTGTTTCTCCAGGGGTCGGGTTACGTTTACCAGGCGGTGGTCTTACCGGCGGGCACCTACACACTTCAATTTTATGCGATGGGGCGGGTGGGCGCGGACGGGGTCAACCCGATAACGGTTTCCGTGGGGAGCTGGTCATGGACAGCGACACCCGGCAATGCCGCACAAACCAGCCCTAGTGACTGGACGTTGTATAGTTTCAACTTTACGGTGGTCACGGCCGGCACCTACACCCTGCAATTTCTCGGGACGCTGCCTTACGGCGTGAGCGGCGACCATACGACGTATATTGACAATGTATCGATTGCGGGCTCCACGGTGGTTCCGCCGACCATTTTTTCCGAGCCGTCGCCGGGGCAAATGGTCTATGCGGGACAGAACGCGCAATTCACCGTGCAAGCCACCGGCATCCCCGATTCCTCCTATCAATGGCAGGTGGGAACCAATGGTGTTTATGTGAACCTGACCAACGGCGGAAGGATTTCGGGAGCGACTAGCGCCACCTTGAACCTCAGCAATGCGAATCCGGGGGATCCGACCAATTTTATGGTGACGGTATCCAACAGCGGGGGCACGACGAACAGCACGTCGGCGTCACTCACGGTGCTGCCATGGCCGGGAGCCGGAGCCGTGCGGGCGTTTGTAACGGTGATTAATCCAAGCTTTGAGGACAGCCAGCAGGCGGGGGACACATACACCACTTCCTTGGGAACGCTTGATCCGTTGACGGGAATACCCGGCTGGCAATTCAATTCGTCCGGGGGAGATTCCTATGCGGGTATCGTCACGGAAAACGGAACGTTGATGGGCTCGCCCAAGTATATTCCCCAAGGCTGGCAAGCCGCTTTCATCCAGGGGACGGGCCAGATTTCGCAGCCCGTGACTTTTAATACGGCGGGCACGTATGTCATCCGTTTCCGCGCCTGCGGTCGGAGCAGCGCGGGCGGGGGAGCCGGCGCCGAAACCATTGCGGTTTTGATTGACGGAAACAATCTGGGCACTTTCACGCCCGGGACGACGGCGACGCAATGGACGCTTTACACATCGAATCCTTTCAATGTGACTGCCGGAGTTCATGCGATTTCCTTTGCCGGAACGGTGTCTTATTCGAAGTCGGACCGCACCTCCTTCATTGACGACGTGCAGATTGTGACCCCGGCCGAAGCCATCGCGGCGGTGCCCCCGACCTCCCCCGTCTATGACATCGTCTTCGTGGGGGATAGCATCACGTATGGGGTGACTCTGGCGAGCCCCGCAACGCAAGCCTCGGCAGTACAAGGCGCCCAGAGCCTTGGCCAGCGCTACAACGTGGCGGTGAACCTGTCGAATCAGGGACACAGCGGCCACACGACGGTAGACTGGTTGCCCTCCTCAAATCCATCGTCTGATTTTCGGCTTGCCATCACGGCGGCGGCAGCGCTCGAGGTGAATCAGCCGGGACAACTGGTTTTTTCAATCATGCTCGGCGCCAATGACAGCGCCCAAAGCGGGCCCAACGGGTCGCCGGTTTCCCCCGCCAACTACGAGCAGAATTTACAATCGATCATTGACCAGTTTCTGGCAAATTTCACCAACGCTTTGGTTTTTGTCCATTATCCGACCTGGTATTCGCCGAACACCCAGAACAGTTCGCTCTACGGGGCCGCCGGCCTGGCTCGCCTGCAAACCTATTTCCCGGAAATTGATCTGTTGATTTCCAACAACGCCACCCTCCATCCCGGCCTGGTCTTCGCGGGCGACAAGCTGGCGTTTAATAATTTCTCGAACAATTATCTAACCGAGATGACCCCTGAGTCCGGGATGCAGGGAATATTTTATATCCATCCCAACCTCGCCGGAGCCATCGCGCTCGGGAAATACTGGGCCGACGCCATCGCGGCCCCCCTGAACTTTCCGACCAATGGCTCTTATGTGGCCTGGTTGCAAAGCGGCGACCTAACCCCGGGCGCACCCGGAACCGGTTTCAGCAGTACGCCGACGAACGCCCTCGTCAGCAACGGCCTTGCCTACGGAAATCCAAATGGCCTGGTCGCCACCCTCAGCAACGGTGCCAGCAGCTTCAATGTCACTGCCGACATCCGCAACGATGCCGCTCTGAACGTTGTTCTCCAAAGCTCCACCAATCTTCTCAACTGGACCCCACTCACCTGGTCGGTCGCACCCAGCCAGGACGGAGTCGCCACCGGCTTCATCCGTTACCTGATTCAAGATCAGTCCGTTTCAGCGCAAAACGAGAGGTTTTATCGGCTGGAAATGAACTACTGATGGCCTGACCGAAAATCGGCAACGCACTGTGCAACCAAAGTTGTTGGAGGTTAATTTGCAGTTGCCTTCAGCGGTGTCGCAAAGTCGAATTAGCGGGGTGTTCAGGCCGATTGCAATTGCCGCGCGTAGGTGATTTCCCCTTAAATCGTCTCCAAGTTCCTCCGTTTATCTTGGATCGATGAATTCGGCTTGTTCCAGCTACCGCTGAAACCCAAGACGACGAGACCCTTTCCAACCGTACCCAGTTCCTGAGAAAGGCGATATTTAACGAGTAACCTTGGTACAAGCTCATCAAGAGCATCAAGAGCATTTGAAGCCACTACCGTTGAGACATGCATTATCTGATGGTGCCCTTTCATTAGGGCCACGCTTCAGCCCCTTGGAATGACAGGTCAGCCCTACCGGTTTGCCGGCCGGACCGGCTGGCTTCAAACACCGATCTGCTTCGAAATCGCGCCGCAGATTTTTTGCGACCAGCTTTTCAGCGTCGCCGGGTCGCGGCCTTCCACGAGCAGGCGCGCCTTGGGCTCGGTGCCGGAATAGCGCAGCAGGAGGCGTCCGCCTTGCGCGGCCAGGGCTTTTTCCGCATCGGCCACGAGCCGGTTCAAGCCGTCGAGCTGCGCGAAGGGTTTTTTCTCGCGCACTTTCACGTTGGTCACGAGCTGCGGGAACCGCGTCCAGCATTTCGCGAGCTTGGACAGCGGGGTTTGGCTGGTTTTGAGGATCCGCAGAATTTGCAGGGCGGCCACGAGGCCGTCGCCGGTGGTGCCGAAGTCGCGGAAAATCAAATGGCCGCTCTGTTCGCCGCCGAAGTTGAAACCGCCGCGCAGCATCTCATCGATGACGTTTTTGTCGCCGACGGCGGTGCGGAGCATTTTGCCGCCGGCGTTTTTGATGGCGGCTTCCAAACCGGCATTGCTCATCACGGTGCTGACGAGGGTTTTTTTGGCGAGCGTCTTTTCCGCGAGCATCTCCAGCGCGGCGATGGCCATGATGTCGTCGCCGTCAATGAGGTTGCCCTTTTCATCGCACAGCAAAACGCGGTCGGCATCGCCATCGTGCGCGATGCCCAGGTGCGCGCCGTGTTCCACCACGCGTTTGCACATGGCCTCGGGGTGCATGGAGCCGCAGTTCTCGTTGATGTTTTTGCCGTCCGGGTGGCTGCCGTAAAGGATGACCTCCGCGCCGAGTTCGCGCAGGACGCAGGGGGAGGATTTGTAGGCGGCGCCGTGGCCGCAGTCCAGGACGAGCTTCAGGCCTTCGAGGTTCAGGCCCTTGGGGAAGGACGCCTTGGCGTATTCGATGTAACGGCCCAGGGCATCGTCCACGCGCACGGCCCGCCCGATGTGCTCGGCGCTGGGCGGGATTTTTTCGACTTCGCCGGAGAATACGAGGTTCTCAATAGCGCCCTCGATCTGGTCGTCGAGCTTGTAGCCGTCGGCGCGGAAAAACTTGATGCCGTTGTCGGTGTAAGGATTATGGGAAGCGGTGATGACGATGCCGGCATCCGCCCGCAAACTGCGCGTGACGTAGGCGACGCCCGGCGTGGGCAGCGGCCCGATGAACACCACGTCCACGCCCATCGACAGGATGCCGGAGGAGATGGCGTTCTCGATCATGTAGCCGGAGAGGCGCGTATCCTTGCCGATGACGATCTTGTGCTTGCCGCGTCCGCGGGACTGGCGCTCGAGGTTTTGGAAGACGTGCGCGGCGGCGCGCCCGAGCTTGAGGGCGGTTTCGGCGGTGACGGGTTCGAGGTTGGCCGTGCCGCGCACCCCGTCGGTGCCGAAGATTTTTTTGGGAGAACTCATAAGGAAGGCGATTTATTGCGGCGGCGGGATGACGCGGATGGCATCGGGCTTGACGCTGACCACGGTCACGCCGGGCGGCACGGCGACGCAGACGGGCTGTTTCGCGGTGTTGACGGTGTTGGTACTGGTCAAATCCACCGTGGCGCGAATCTGGTTGGCCGTGAGTTTGCCGATGGCTTCGGGCAGGCCGCTGACGGCGACCGTGACAGTGGGCTGCAACAGGCAGTAGTCCCGCACGTCGCCGGACGCCGAGACAATGGCCACCGGGAGGTTCTCGTAGTTGATGGTGCTGCCGCCGGGATTGACGACGGGCAAAGCGGATTCCAGCAGGAAGCGGTGGACGGTCAGCCAGATGGCAACGGCCAGCAAGACCGAAAAGATTTTCCAGCCGAAGTCCTCGACGAGCCAGCCACGGTAGGCGGAGAAGGGTTTCATTTGCCGTTGGGTTTGGGCGCGGGGCGCGGTTCGTGGCGGGTGATGACCGCCGGGCCGGCGGGCTTGTGGTGTTCGCTGAACCGGGCGCGGAGCCATTGGACGATGCTGTTGGTGCGCGCGGGCCGCAGGATGACGGAGGTGAGAAAGGCGCGCAATTCCTCGAGCGTCACCCCGCGCACGAGCTGGCCCTTGTAGGCGTGGGAAATCATGCCGTTCTCCTCGGAGACGACGACGATGACGGCATCCGTTTCCTCGCTCAAGCCGATGGCGGCACGGTGGCGGGTGCCAAGCGACTTGTTCAAGTCCGTGCGCGCCGTCAGCGGGAAGATGCACGCAGCGTAGGCGATGCGGTCGCCCTTGATGATGACGCCACCGTCATGGACGGCGTTGTTCGGAAAGAAAATGGTTTCCAGCATCTCCGGCGTGGCGTCGCAATCCACCTTGATGCCAGACTCGACGGCCTCCTGCAACTGGATGGACTGCTCGATGGCGATGAGGGCGCCGATCTTCACATCGGCCAAGCGCTCGACGGTCTGGATGATGACCTCGATGCTTTCGCGCTGTTCGCTGGTGCTGGCGAAGAGGGGCAGGTTGCCCAGCTCGGCGAGCATCCGGCGCAGTTCCGGCTGGAAGATCACCAGCGCGCCCACCGCGATGAACACCGAAGCGCTGTCGAGCAGCCAGCTCAGCACCTTCAAATCCAGAAGGCTGGTGACCGCCTTCAGCGCCAGCAGCACCACGACGAAGCCGATGACCACCGGCCAGCCGCGCGTGCCGCGCACGAAGCGGAAAACAAAATAGAACAGCACCGCGAGGATGAAAATCTCCACCGCGGGCTGCCAGCCGTTTTCAAGGTCATTCCACATTTTTTTTACGGGCAAAAACCGCTTCCGCCATCCGCACTGCCTGCAACGTTTCCGCGACGTCATGGGTGCGGATGATGTGCGCGCCCTCGCCCACCGCCAGCACCGTGCAGGCCAGCGAGGCCGGCAGACGATGGGCCACGTCCACGCCGAGCAGCTCCCCGATGAACGATTTCCGCGAGGCGCCGAGGAGCAGCGGGCGACGCCATTTGGCAAAGCTGCGCAGCCCGGCCAGCAGCGCCAGATTATGCTCCAGCGTCTTGCCGAAACCGATGCCGACATCCAGCACCACCTGCTCCATCGGCAGGCCGACCTCGTTCAGCAACAACCCCAGCCGCTCGGAAAAAAATCCGCTGACTTCGCGCACGACATCCCGGTAAACCGGATTGACCTGCATCGCCGGTGGGGAACCCTGCGCGTGCATTACAATATAGCCGGCGCGATATTCGGCCACAATTTTCCACAAGGCAAAATCCTTGCGGAGGGCGGCGCCGGTGTCGTTGACGATGCTCGCGCCCGCCTCCAACGCCGCGCGGGCGACGCCGGGCTTGGTCGTATCAATCGAAACCGGCACCTTGACCTGGCGGGAAAGTTTCTCGAGCACGGGAATGACGCGGCGCAACTCCTCGGCCTCGCTGACGGGTTCGGCTCCGGGCCGCGTGGACTCGCCGCCGATATCGAGCAGCTCCGCACCCTGCGCCACCAATTCCAGCGCGTGGTCCACCGCCGCGTCCGGCTCCAGGTATTTTCCGCCGTCGGAAAATGAATCCGGCGTCACGTTGACGACGCCCATGATGAGCGCCGGGCGCGGGAACCGAAATTCAAATTGCCGGGCGGAGAAAATCATTCAATTTACGATATCCGATTTGCGATTTACGATGCCGCAAATCGGAGGCCGCGTAAATCGTATAGCGTAAATCTGAAATCCCTTCAAACCTTCGTGCGGAAATATTTAATCGTGTCCGTCAGGCCGTCGGCGAGCTTCACCTTGGGTTCCCATTTCAAAAGTTTTTTCGCCTTGGTGATGTCGGGCTTGCGCTGCTTGGGATCGTCCTGCGGCAGCGGCTTGTGAACGATCTTACTTTTGGATTTCGTGGCCTGGATGATTTGCTCGGCGAACTGGAGCATGGTCATCTCGGTCGGGTTGCCGATGTTCACCGGCAGGTCGTAATCGCTCATCATCAGCCGGTAGATGCCCTCAATCAAATCGGAGACGTAACAGAAACTGCGGGTCTGGGTGCCCCGGCCAAAAACGGTGATGGGCTTGTTTTTCAACGCCTGGCTGACGAACGCAGGCACCACGCGCCCGTCGTTGATCCGCATCCGTGGGCCGTAGGTGTTGAAAATCCTGACGATACGCGTTTCCACCTTGTGCTCGCGGTGATAGGCCATCGTCATGGCCTCGGCGAAGCGCTTGGCCTCGTCGTAACAGCCGCGCGGGCCAATGGTGTTGACGTTACCCCAGTATTCCTCCGGCTGCGGATGGAGCAGCGGGTCGCCGTAGATTTCCGAGGTGGAGGCGACGAGGAAGCGCGCGCCCTTGTTTTTGGCGAGGCCGAGCGCCTTGTGCGTGCCAAGCGAGCCGACCTTCATGGTCTGGATCGGGATCTGCAGATAATCAATCGGGCTGGCGGGCGAGGCGAAGTGCCAGACGTAATCCACTGGCACATCGAGAAAAATAAACTCGGTGACATCCTGCTGGATGAACTTGAAATTTTTATTGCCGCCGAGGTGGGAAATGTTGTCCACGCTGCCGGTGACGAAATTGTCAATGCCGATGACCTTATGGCCGCGCGCGATGAGCAAGTCGGTGAGGTGCGAGCCCAGAAAGCCGGCGGCCCCGGTGACAACGGAGGTGGTTTGTTTTATTTTCAAGTCGTTAAATGGTTAAAGGGTTACATCGTTGAATCGTCGCGGCCGTAGGGTATGAAAATCATTCACCGATTCAACGATTAAACTATTCCAGCCGTCACTTGGCCCCGGTGCCGCGCAGGACGGCGGGCGGCGTGAGCAGCAGGATTTTCAAATCGAGCCAGATGGTCCAGTTATCGATGTATTCAAGGTCGAGGCGGACCCATTCCTTGAAGTCGGAGATCTGGTTGCGGCCCTTGACCTGCCACAGGCAGGTGAGGCCCGGCTTGACGCTCAGGCGGCGACGGTGCGAAAGGTCGCTGAAGCGACGGACTTCGTTCACCGGCAACGGGCGCGGCCCGACGAGACTCATCTCGCCGCGCAGGACGTTGAAGAGCTGCGGCAGCTCGTCGAGGCTCCATTGGCGGAGCCATTTGCCGAACGGCGTGATGCGCGGATCGTTGGTGACCTTGAAGACGGGGCCGGACATCTCGTTCATCGCGGCGAGCTCGTGCTGCAGCTGCTCGGCGTTTGAGGTCATGGTGCGGAACTTGAGAATTTCAAAGGGCGCACCGTTGAGCCCGGAGCGTTGCTGGCGGAAAAACGCCGGTCCGGGCGAGGTGATTTTGACCAATACGGCGAGGACCAGCATCAGCGGCGCGGTCACGACAATCAGCACCAGCGCGCCAAAGAAGTCCAGCAGCAGCTTGGTGATAATCTGCCACGAGGCCTCCGGCGTAGTGCGGAAGACGATCAGCGGGTGGCCAAACATCTCGTCAAAACTGGCGCGCGCGATGTGCGTCGCAAAAAAATCCGCGGCCAGCCAGGCCTCGACGCCCTCGACCTCGCACAGCTGGATGACGCTCTCGATGCGTTCCATTTGCGCATGGCGGGCGGTCACGAAAACACCGCTGACGGAATGTTCGTGCAGCTGGTCGATGAGTTCCTGCACCGGTGCGCCGGCCAGGTTGAATTCCGCCGCCACCACCACGCTATCGCCGTAATGGGTGCCGATTTCGCGCCGCAGGCGGGCGGTTTCCGCCGGGATGCCGGCGAGGATGATGCGGCGCTGGTATTGCGACTTGGCCAGGCGGCTGCGCAGGGCGACCGCCACGAGTTCTTCCTTACCCCAGACCAGGACGAAACTGATGAGACCAAATAGCACCATCACCCCGCGCGGCGCGAATTCGGATTTCCGAAAAATAAATACCAGCAGGATCAGGCCGACGGTCACGATGGAACAAGCTTTGAGCAGCGGCCAGAAGATTGACGGCCGGCCACCGAACACCGGCCGGCTGTAAAAACCCTGGGATTCGAGCACCAGCGGCGCCGCCGGCACCAGCGCGAAGTAAAGCCAGACGCTCTGGGCAAAGCAGTCCGGCGAAATGGTTTCAAGCCCAAGCGAATCGGAAAAAAACGGCATTTCCCGAAGACAAAACGCCAACCATAAACTCATGGCAAACAGGCTCGCATCGGCGAGTTGTTGAACCTGGGTGCGGATGAGTCGGTCGCGCTGCAGCATTAAAAACGTCTTCTAAGGTTGAATCAAGATAATCTGCCGGCCAGCGAATTCAATTCATTTTACGGCCGCCGGCGGCAGTTGAAATTCCGGCACTGAGGCGGCGATTAATTGTTTGATCCGCTCAAACCTGGCTTCTTCCTGACCCGGCTGGCAGACCGTGAAGAAGGAAACGTAGGCCCAGCGCTGGAGCTCGCCGCTGGTCAGCTGGTGGAACAGCATGGACTTGAGCATCACGGGAAAATCACCTGTGGAATAGTTTTTGGTGACGAACCAGAAAACATAAATTCCGCTGACCGTCTGCTTCCGGCCGTCCGCGCCGGTGAAGGCGTTGCTTACGAGCCATTTTTTCACCGACAACATATACGGCGCCGGGCCGGCGATGGGCAGCTTCACCTCGGATTTGTCACGGATCTGCCAGCCCTGGCCGGGCAGGCAATAATCCGGCCGGTGAATACTCGTCCGGTCCGCACCCATGAGGATGACATTGGCCACGGCCCAAGCGCCGTCCAAGGCGGTGTAATACCGCTGGGCATAGCTGGTGTCCTTGGGCAGATCATCCAGCACGACCCGCGGCGTGGCCAGGTTGGTGGAGGTGAAATCCAGCACTCGTTCCGGAAGTTCGATGTGCATCGTCACGCTGCCCGGCACCGGCACGGCCTTGAGCCCCGGCGCGCCGAGCCGTTGATTCGCCTTGAGCCATGTCAACGCGCCCGCCGTCCCGGCGATCAAGGCCAGCGTGACCGCGAACAAAACCGCCTTTTGCCTGAAATTGCTCATTTGGTTTCCGGCTTCGATTTTTTTTCCAGCCACCAGCCGACGAGAAGTAGTCCCGCGAAGGCGGGTATGTAAGGAATCAGGCTGCAAATGCTGTTTTCATGCACAAAATTTCCGGCGGACTGGCCGCCAATCTCCGCCGCAATGATGACGCACATCAGCCGTATGAAGTTGCCCAGCACCGAAAGCGGCAAGGCCAGCGACATCAGGAGCAGGCGTTTGCCCGGCGAACGGAACATGACAAAGCCATAAACCGTCGCCAGCAGAAAAATCGACACCAAACTGTGCATCCCGCTGCAGGCCGCCACCACTTCATACTGGTAGCTGCCATCCGGCGCGGCCAGCATCGTGCCCTGCCGCACCACGCTGATCGTCAGCGAATTGGCTGCCGCCGCGACCAGCCAGGTCACGAACAGGCGCAGCGGCAAAGTGAACATCGTCAGCAGCGCCGCCAGCGGCACGCAAAAAATGAACAGCCAGAACGGAAAGATGCTTTCCTTGAGCCACGCCCGGCCCCAGGACATTCCCATCAGGCCAAAAATGCCCAGGAACATCGCCAACACTGACAATCGCGGCTGCTGGACACCATAGCCCAGCAGGTGTAAAAAGACGGCCGCCACCAGGAAAAAAATCCCCGGCCACCACAGTTGCAACGGCAGCGCCAGCAACAATTTCCGTTTCCACCAAAACAGGCCGATGACCACAAATGGAATCACGTCGCCCTGGCCGTCATCCGCCGCCGGATTCGGGCTGTTGTAGCACTGGTTCAGCCAGCCAAACAACGAATGAGTGTGGACATAACCCAGAATGGAATTGCCCAGAAAGTGAAACAGCGCCAGCCACGCCGCCAGCAGGCCGAAAAAAAATAATTTGTTCGGCAGCCGTTGCCAGCAGGCCACCGCATCCGGCCAGAAGCCGGGCGGCGTTTCGTCTTTCAGGTTTCCATTCATGATTGCTCGGTACCAGTCTTCTGATAACCGTTTAGGCCGTTTTGCTCAAACAAAATCCCGTATAATTAATCAAGGTGCGGGATATTTCTTCAAGCCGGCCAGCTGGGCGAAATACTTCAGGAGGAACCGCGGATTATTGCGGCCATACCGCCGCGCCAGCCGGCGCGGCTCGCAGCCCAGCCGGTAAAGCCATTCCAGCCCGCTGCGCTGCATCCAGCGCGGCGCCTGCCGCACGCGGCCGCTATGGAAATCAAACGCCGCGCCCACACCGATCATCAGCGTCACGTCCAGCTTTGGCAGGTATTCCGCCATGAACTTTTCCTGCTTGGGCGTGCTCAAGCCGACCCACAAAATGTCCGGCCGCGCGGCCCGGATCTGGTCGCGCAACTGATCTTCCTCGTCGGCGGCCAGCGCGCGGAACGGCGGCGTGAACGTTCCGGCAATTACGAGTTTCGGAAATTTCGCCTGCAACCTTCGCGCCAGCTGTTCCGCCACGCCGTCGGCGCCGCCGTAAAAAAAATGCCGGCAGCCGCTCGTCTGGCTCCAGGCGCAGACGGCCAGCATCAGATCCGGCCCGTAAACCCGGCTCATTTCCCGGTGGCCGCCCAGTTTTCCCGCCCAGACCATCGGCATCCCGTCCGGCGTGCAGAGCAGCGCGCCGTTCAGGATTCGTTTGAACCCGTCATCGTCCTGCGCCTCCATCACCCCGTGAACGCCGGTGACGCAGAGGTAGCCCCGGCGCCGTTCGCGCACCGCGCCGGCAATGGCGTCCAGCGCCGTCCGCAGGTTGAGGACGCTGATGCCGACGCCGAGGACATTAACGCGCTTCGTCATTTACGATTCATGATTTACGATTTACGATTCCAAAAATTCATGCGGCGCGCAAATCGTATATCGGAAACCGCAAATCAGAAATGAAATTGCTCGTCTTTGCCCACACGCCGCCGCCGCACCACGGCCAGAGCTACGCGGTGAAAACCCTGCTGGAAAATTTCGGCGGCGATTGCCGCAAACAAAAAATCCCGTCGCCCAACCCCTATGGGATCGAGTGTTACCACGTGAACGCCCGCTTCTCGCGCGGGCTGGCGGATATCGGCGAATTCCAAGGCGCGAAAATTCTCCTCATTTTCTGGTTTTGGCTCCAGGCCGTCTGGGTCCGATTCCGCTATGGCGTGGAAAATTTTTATTACGTCCCCGCGCCCGGCAAACCCGTCGCCCTGTACCGCGACTGGCTGGTCCTGCTGCTCTGCCGTCCGTTCTTCAAAAAAATCATCCTCCACTGGCACGCCGCCGGCCTGGCCAAGTGGCTGGAAACGGTCGGGTCCAACCGCACCCGCAGCCTCACCCACAACCGGATGAAGTACGCCGACCTGAGCATCGTGCTATCAGAATTCAACCGCCAGGACGCGGAAAAGCAGCTGGCGCAAAAAATCATCGTCGTCAGCGGCGGCATCTCCGACCCTTGCCCGCAGTTGGCAGAAAAAGTTTTGCCACGCCGCCGCGCGCTGGCCGCCGCGCGAAAAAAAATCCTCGCCGGGGAGGTTTCTTCCCCCAACGATCCAGCCGGAATCGTCCGGGTGCTTTACGTGGCGCTGGCCAGCCGGGCCAAGGGCGTGTTCGATGCGATTGAGGGCGTCGCGCTGGCCAACCAAAGATCACCGCTGCAATTCCGGCTCACGGTGATCGGCGGGTTCGCCTCGGACGCGGAGGAAACGGAGCTGCGTGAATTCGTCCGGCAGGGCGGATGGCAAGACGCCGTCGAGATCCTCGGCTTCGTGCCCGCCGGACAAAAAAACCAGGCCTTTGCCGACGCGGACATTTTTTGCTTTCCGACTTATTACAGCGCGGAAAACCAGCCGGGCAACCTGATTGAGGCGATGGCTTTCGGGCTGCCGATCATCACGACGCGCTGGCGTTCGATCCCCGAAATGCTGCCGGAAAATTATCCGGGGATTGTGGACCCGAAATCGCCGGCGCAGATCGCCGCCGCGCTCCGGCTGCTCCCGGCAAGTGATTTTTCCGGACCGCTCCGGGAAATATTTCTGCGCTGCTTCACACTGGAGCGGCACCTGGCCGCCATGGCCGCCGCCATCCGCAGCGTGGAATAGATTTACGATTAACGATTTACGATTTACGATTTGCCGCCAACTCGCGCCGGGCGCGTAAATCGTATATCGTAAATCGCAAATGAAAATCGGCCTGCTTCAGCTCAACCCGATCATCGGTGCTTTCGCCGCCAACCGCGAAAAACTTGTTTCCGCCTATACCCAAGCCGTGGCGCGGGGCGCGGAACTGGTCCTCGCGCCGGAACTCTTTCTCTGCGGCTACCCGCCGCGCGACCTGCTGCTGCGCGAAGATTTCGTTGCGGCCAACCTGGCTTCACTCGATGAAACGGCAAAAGCCATCGGCGCGGTGCCGCTCGCGGTCGGCTACGTCGATAAAAATTCCGGACGTCCCGGCCGCGCGCTGAAAAATGCCGCCGCCGTTTTGCAGAATGGGAAAGTCGTCTGGCGCACGGCCAAAAGCCTGCTGCCGACCTACGATGTTTTCGACGAGGACCGCTATTTTGAACCGGCAAAAAATGTGGAACCGTTCGTTTTCAACGGCCGGAAATTGGGCCTCACGATTTGCGAGGATATCTGGAACGACGAGGATTTCTGGCCGGATCGGCGGTATCGCCGCGATCCGGTTAAGGAGCTGATCGCGCAGGACGCGGAAATCATCCTGAACCTCTCCGCGTCGCCGTGGCACGACGGCAAGGAGCGCACCCGGCTGGAAATGCTCCGGCGGGTGGCGCGCGACGAAAAAATCCCGCTCGCGCAGGTCAACGTGGTCGGCGCGAATGACGAGCTGATCTTCGACGGCCACAGCGTCGCGCTGGATGCGCGCGGCGAGGTGCTGGCCCTGGGCAGGGGCTTTGCCGAGGAAATTTTGGTGGTGGATTTTCAGGTTGGTGGGGCGAGCGTCCCCGCGAGCCGGCTCGTGAGGACACTCGCCCCACCGGAATTTCCCACGCGCGAGGAGTCGCTGTTTGCCGCGCTGTCGCTGGGCGTGCGCGATTACGTCCGCAAATGCGGCTTCCAATCGGTGATTCTCGGCCTGTCCGGCGGCATTGATTCGGCGCTCATCGCGGTCATCGCCGCCGATGCGCTGGGCGCGGAGAATGTCCGGGGCATCTCGCTGCCGGCGCGATATTCCAGCGGCGGCAGCCTTACGGATGCCGAAAAGCTCGCAAAAAATCTCGGCCTCCGCTACGACGTGCTGCCGATCGAGCCGGTGTTCAACGCGGTCGAGGCGCAGCTGCAGGCCGTTTTTGCCGGCACGCAGCCGAACGAGGCCGAGGAAAACATCCAGTCGCGGCTGCGCGGCCTGACACTGATGGCCCTGTCGAACAAGTTTGGCGCGCTCGTGCTGACGACCGGCAACAAGTCGGAAATGGCGGTCGGCTATTGCACGCTTTACGGCGACATGAACGGCGCGCTGGCGCCCATCGCCGATGTGCTGAAGACGGACGTTTATAAAATCGCGCGCTGGGTGAACCGCGAGCGCAAAATCATTCCGGCGGATTCCCTCACCAAGCCGCCGAGCGCCGAGCTGCGGCCCGGCCAGAAGGACCAGGATTCGCTGCCGCCCTATGAAATCCTGGACGCGATCCTAGATTTGTATGTCGTGAAGAATCTGGGCCAGGCGGAGATTGTGGCGCGCGGGTTTGACGCGGCGGTGGTTAACGACATAGTGAACAAGATCAATTTCAGCGAATACAAACGCCGGCAGGCCGCGCCGGGGTTGAAGGTCTCGTCACGCGCGTTCGGCATGGGCCGACGGATTCCGGTGGCACAGAAATTCCGGACCCCGGCATGACCCGTGAAGTCTTCCGGAAAGACGAGTTCCATGATTCCCCAATACCCGCAGTCAGGGATTAGTGGAACTCGTTCCTCCGATAATAGTCAGATGGCAAAATCGTTCAAATGGACTTTTGCCGCTTCCAGGATGGTCTGGTAACAGTCGTCAATCCCCTGAATGGAAGTGTCAATTTGGTTTCCGCTTTCCTGCGGCCGCGGCGGCTCGAAGGGATAATCAATCAGGAGCTTGATCTGGCCCTCCTTGGCGCGCTGGTAAATGCCCTTGGGATCGCGCTCAATGCAGACCGCGAGCGGCGCATGGATGTAAAACCACACCAGCTGCCGGCCTAAAATCTTGCCCACCAGGTCGCGGTGCAGATGTTCGGGGGCCATCGTGGAGACGACCACGTTCAATCCCTGCTCATTCAGCAGCCGGGCGATTTCAGCGATGCGCCGGTGGTTTTCCAGCCGCGCCTCGGACTTGAAGCCCAGATCGGAGCAAAGCCTTGAGCGCAACTCGTCACCGTCGAGATAGATCACGGGGATGTGCCGGTCCCGGAGACCGGCACAGAGGCGTTGACCCAGGGTGGTTTTGCCCGCCCCGGAACGGCCGAATAACCAGAAGACTTTGGCGACAGTTTTCATGCAGTGAAATCTCGTAAGGAATCTGACCGCCAGACTAAAGTCTGGATTACCAATTACAAGAATTTTCCCCGCGGCGGCGGGAACACATTGAAGGTTGCTTTGAAAGGCATTGTCCGTAAACTCCGCCCTAGATTTTTGCCGATGCCCAGTCCAACCCCCATTTTTGTCGTTGGTGTTTTTCGGTCGGGCACCTCCCTGTTATGTTCGCTGCTGAACGGGAACCCGAAAGTCTCGCTGATGTTCGAGTGTGATGTCTGGAATTTTCCCCACCCGCTTCTGGGGCTCCGTTTCCGGCATAACTGGGCGGAACGGCTGGAGTTTTACAACCAGTCCCTTTCGCGGCATGGGATTGTTTCGGAGCATGACCTGTCCCGGCTGGGCCGGCTGCGCACCCCGCTGGATTTGTATCGCGTTCTGGCCGAAAGCAAGGGGGCGGTCGTCAGCGGGGAAAAATCGCCGTTCTACTGTCACCGGTTGAACCAGCTACGCAAAAAGTATCCCGACGCGTTTTTCATCATCATCTCGCGACCGCCCGTGGAGATCTATCGGAGCGTGCTCAAGGCCGGCCAGGTCTCCCGTTTTTTTGCGAAAACGGGCATGCTGAGCCGAATGATCTACCAGCAGGAACAATTAATTCTCCAGTCGGACCAGATTCAAAAAAATGGCGCCCGGGTGTTCCGGGTGAGTTACGCCGAACTCGTGGACCAGACGGAAAAATCCTGTCGGGCCCTCAGCGAGTTTCTGGGCGTGCCGTTTGACCCGCAGATGCTGCGCCTGAACACGGTGGACTTGTCGGCGGTTTTCAAGGGGCCGCATTTCGCCCATCTCCGGCGCGGGATCATCGAACGGCAACAATACACCCAAGAACTGGTGTCGCCCGCCACCGTCAAAAAGCTGGAACGCTACCAGCACCGCTGGGGACGGATGCAGGGCAAAAAACAGGAAGGGCCGAACGCAGCGACGCAACCGGAACCGGGACCGGTCGAGTTAGCCTATCATACCGTGGCTGGAATATATTGGACCAAGTTTGATTCGCTGGTGCGGGCCATTTTTGAATTCCTGCCGCTGCCCTGGCTGCGCATTTACCGGGTGTTAAAACATTGGGTGGTCAACCCCCCATCCGGTTCCAACGACGAGAAGACCTCGCTTTTCACCGACTTTAAGCACCATTGGCAGACGATTCTTTTTGCCGGCATGCTGTTTACCGCCGTCGCCTTGGTTCATCACCATTCCAATCCGCATTTGATGTTCCTGTTATTTTACGGGGTTCCTTGCGGGCTCCTGGCATTGGTGGTGAACAGCCGGTGGGCGACATTATTGGTGCTGATCAGTTCACTCATAGCCCCGATCATCCAATATGAAGGCGACAGCGATTATCAGTCCCCCGTGGTGTTCGTTTGGAACTTTATCACTCGCTTTATCCTGCTGGAGATTTTCATCCTGACCCTCGGTCGCATCCGGCTGGAAGCAAACCGGATTGAATACCAGGGAAAACTGGGCGCAAAAGCAATGGCGGACCGCCTTGCCCAGGCCCCCTTGAAATTTTCCATCATCACACCGAGCTTCCGCAATTCCGCCTGGTTGAAGCTATGCATCGCCTCCGTGGCCGACCAGCAAGGCGTCGAACTGGAGCACATCGTGCAGGATTCCTGCTCCGACGACGGCACGCAGGACTGGCTGCCGCACGACCCGCGCGTGAAGGCGTTTATTGAAAAGGACGCCGGCATGTATGACGCCGTGAACCGCGGCTATCGCCGGGCCAGCGGCGACATCCTGGCGTATCTCAATTGCGACGAACAATACCTGCCCGGCGCGCTCGCAGCGGTGGAGGAATTTTTCCAGCAGCATCCACGGGTGGAAGTGCTGGTCGCCGGCAGCATCGTGACCGACGGCGAGGGTAACTACGTCTGCCACCGGCACGGCATGGTGCCCGACCCGCGCCAGATCTGGTTCCGGTTCCCGGCGCTGACCAGCTCCATCTTCATCCGCCGGAGCGTCATCGCGGAGCGCGGCATTTTCTTCGACCCGAAATGGCGCGACCTCGGGGATTTCCACTGGATGCTGGCGCTGATGAAAGAGCGCGTGCCCATGGCGGACGACCCGATGTTTACCTCCGTTTTCGCCGACACCGGCGACAACATGAACCTCAAGCCGAACGCCATCCGGGAAAAAGACGAGACCAAGGAAATGATGTCCACCGCCGTGCGGCTAGGCAAACCGTTCTGGATCCTGAACCACCGGCTGCGCCGCCTGGCGCATGGCCATTTTTCGCTAAAGAAAACCCGCTACGCCATCTACACTAAGGCCAGCCCCGACCGGCGCGTGACCATTGATGTGCCGCACCCCACGCCCATCTGGTGGAGCCGGATTTGAATGGCAGGCCGGAGGGCGATGGCCGGAAGGGTACCCGGCGCGAATTTGACCGTGATCCGTGGACCAGACGGTTCTGACCGCTTCCCGCTGGGCTGGCAAGTTGAAGCCCGGCCAAATTTTTGTCGCCAGCAGTGAGGTAAATGGCAAACTGTTAGGGCATCACCAAAAAACTATGGACATTCGTAGAGCTGTCATCACTGCCGCCGGCCCCAGCCAGCGGACGCTGCCGCTGCAAACGCTCGTGGATCGCGATGGCAAAACCAAGACTGCCCTGGCCATCATCATCGAGGAGGCGCTGAATTCCGGCACCGAAGAAATCTGCGTAGTCGTCCATCCGGGCGATGCCGGCACTTATCGCGCCGCCGCCGGGGAACACGGGAAACGGCTGCAGTTCGTCGAGCAGGGCCAGGCGCTGGGCTACGGTCACGCGGTCTGGAGCGCCCGCCAGTTCACGGGGACCGAGCCGTTTCTCCTGCTGGTCGGCGACCATCTTTACCTCAGCCGGGAGCAGCGCAGTTGCGCCCGGCAATTGGTCGAGGTTGCAACGGCGGAGGCTTGCGCCGTTTCCGCCGTGCAGGCTACGCACGAAAGCAAGCTGCCCTATTACGGGGTGGCGGGCGGGCGGCTCGCGGAAAATCGCAAGGGACTTTACCTCGTTTCGGAAGTTCTGGAAAAACCGACGCCGACGGTCGCGGAACAACACCTCATCGTTCCGGGGTTGCGCGCGGGGCACTATCTTTGTTTTTTCGGGATGCATGTGCTGACACCGGCCGTGATGGAGTTGCTGGGTGCGGATCTCGCCGGGGGCCAGGCAGCCAGCTTGAGCCGGACGCTGGCCCGGCTGGCGGGGCGCGAGCATTTTCTCGCCTGCGAATTGCAGGGCCGCCGTTTTGACATCGGCCTGAAATACGGCTTGCTGATTGCGCAACTGGCGCTGGCGCTGAGCAGCCCGGCCCGCGCCGAAGTGCTCGGGGGCCTCGTCGAACTCCTCGCCCAGGAACCGCACTGAACACGCGCATGGCCAGCCCGCTCATCGAAATCATCACCTCGCCGGATCCAAAAATCCGCAACCAGTCGCTGGACGCCTGCTGCGCCGGCGCCTCGGCAAATGAACTGCTCGCCGCCTGCGCGGAGCTGGAGACCTTCCGCCGCCGCAGCGAAAATCTGTATGAGCGCGTCCGGGCGTTGTTTTTTCTTTACGCCATTCACCGATTTCATCTGCCCGCCAAGCTGCCCGCCGGCGCGGACGGCATGATTCCATTCCCGGGTTTTGAACATCTGCTGCAGCGCCGTTTTGAGGAGGCGCTGGAACATTTCCTCAACGTCCAAAAGACATCCGGTCCCAGCGACGCGCTTTCGAGCGCGCTAGCCGCCGTGTATCAGCGCATCGGGTTTCAAACGCTCGCGGACCAGGTGCGGCGCAGCGTCCGCTCCGTGCGGGGCAACCAATGGATGTTCCGCATGGGACATCCGGCGGATCATCCGCTCCGCGTGCGACCCGAACTGCTGCAACGCGGCGAGGACGGCACCTATCCCGTGCTGCGCGAACTCACGCCGGTGCGGATGGACTTGAGCCATTCGGGCTGGAGCGACATTTTTTTCCTCGGCATGGATTTTCCGGAAGGCGCGCGGGTGCTCAATGTATCCATCGACCTCGGCGTTCACGGGCGCGACCAGTCGACCAAGCCACCGGTGGAAGCGTGCTTGCGCGTGATTGACGAACCGGTTTTGCGCCTGACCAGCGTGGATCTCGGCGCGACGGCGGACATCAACAATCTCGGCGAGGTTTTTGATTTCGCCCGCGACTATCTGGGCTTGCTGAAAGCGGCGGTGATCGCCGCCGGCATCGTTCCGCCGGGCATCGAGGGTTCCGGACTCGAGCTGGCTGATTTGCTCGCGCGGATCGTCGGGCCGGGACGCGGCCTGGAACTGGTCAGCCACGTCAACGACATCCCCAAAGGCTCGCGGTTGGCCGTCTCAACCAACTTGCTCGCCTCGTTGATTTCCGTCTGCATGCGGGCCACCAATCAGGCCGGGGCGCTCACCGGCGAACTCGCCGAGGCGGAACGGCGCCTGGTGCTGGCGCGGGCGCTGCTCGGCGAATGGCTGGGCGGCTCGGGCGGCGGCTGGCAGGATTCCGGCGGCGTATGGCCGGGCATGAAACTTATTTGCGGCGTGACGGCGACGGAGGGCGATCCCGAATTCGGCATCAGCCGCGGCCGCCTCATGCCGACGCACCAGATTTTAGGTCGCAACGAGGTTTCAGCCGAGACGCGGGATCGGTTGCAGCAAAGCCTCGTGCTGGTCCACGGCGGCATGGCGCAGAACGTCGGACCGATCCTCGAAATGGTGACGGAAAAATACCTGCTCCGTTCCGCGGCCGAATGGACCGGCCGCCAGCAGGCCATCGGCCTCATTGAACAAATTGTGGCGGCGCTGCGGGCCGGGGATGTGCGGGCCGTGGGTGAACTGACTACGCGCAATTTTTGCGGGCCGCTCCAGACCATCATTCCATGGGCCAGCAATGCCTTCACCGAATCGCTCATCGCCTCCGTGCGCAAGGAATTTGGCACGGACTTCTGGGGTTTCTGGATGCTCGGCGGCATGGCCGGCGGCGGCATGGGTTTTATCTTTGAGCCGAAACACAAAGCCCGGGCCCAACAACGCCTGCAGGAAATCATGTCGCAGGCCAAGCGCGATCTGGAGCATGCCCTGCCCTTTGCGATGGACCCGGTGGTTTATGATTTTGCAATCAATGAGCGCGGCACCACGGCGGAATTGCTGCGCGGCGAGGCCGCACTGCTGCCGCGCGCCTACTACGCGCTCCACGCGCCGCGGTGGCTGCGCGCCGACCCGCAAACGTTGACCCAGGCGCAACGCGCCGAACTGGAAAAGGTCAATGCCGCCTGCCGCACGCGACCGGAATGGTCCGGCATGATGCAGACCCTGTTCGACCGTTTGCTGCCGCGGCTCAAAATCGAGAGCGGTCGTCAGCAAAGCCTCGCGGAAATGCTGGAACAAAACGGTTTCGACCGGGTGCAGCATGAACAGATTCGCGACGACTTGAAAAACGGGCGCATTGGACTTGCGCAAAACCGTCTGCCGGCCAGCACCGACATCAAAGACGTGCAGGATGCGGACGTAGTGCAATTCGCCGAGCCGCCGGCCAGCGAATTGTATGCCGCCGGTCTCGCCGCCATCGCGCGCGGCGAACTCGCCGTGGTCACGCTGGCCGCCGGGGTGGGCAGCCGCTGGACACAGGGCGCGGGCGTCGTGAAGGCGCTGCATCCGTTCTGTAAATTCGCCGGCGCGCACCGGACCTTCATCGAAACCCACCTGGCCAAGAGCCGGCGCATCGGTCAGTTGGCCGGCCGGCCGCTGCCACACGTTTTCACCACGAGTTACCTGACACACGCGGCCACCGAAAACTTTTTGCGCCGACAGGATAATTATCATTACCCCGGCCCGCTGCTGCTTTCGCCGGGACGTTCCATCGGCCTGCGGATGAACCCAACCTTGCGCGACCTGCGTTTTCTCTGGGAGGAAATGCCGCAACAACGGCTCGACGAACAACAGCAAAAAGTCCGTGCCAGCTTGCGCGCCGCGCTAATAAACTGGGCGCGCTTCGCGGGCGAGGGCGGGGATTACACCGACAACCTTCCGGCGCAATGTCTGCATCCCGTCGGGCATTGGTTTGAGGTGCCAAACCTGCTCCGCAACGGCGTGCTGGGGCAGTTGCTCGCCGAACGCCCGCAGTTGCAGCACCTGATGCTGCACAACATCGACACGCTCGGTGCCGACCCGGACCCGGCAATATTCGGCCTGCATCTGGCCCAGGATGACTGCCTCACCTTCGAGGTCATCACACGTCGGCTGGAAGATCGCGGCGGCGGCCTGGCCCGCGTGAACGGACAGGTGCGGCTGGTGGAAGGCCTGGCCATGCCGCGCGAGGAGGATGAATTCCAACTCCGGTTTTACAATTCCAACACCTGCTGGATCAATATCGACCGGCTGCTGGCCGTTTTCGGATTGAGCCGCAGCGAATTGATCGACCCGGAAAAGGTCGCCGCCGCCGTGCGCACCATGGCCGCTCGGATGCCGACCTACATCACCATTAAGGACGTAAAAAAGCGCTGGGGGCACGGCCAGGAGGATGTGTTTCCCGTAAGCCAGTTTGAGAAGTTGTGGGTGGACATGACCGCCTTGCCGGAAGTGAAAACGCGCTTCGCCGTGGTGCCGCGCCGGCGCGGACAACAGCTCAAGGACCAGGCTCAGCTCGACGGCTGGTTGCGCGACGGCTCGGCTAATTTCGTAAACCAACTCTGCGCCTGGGCGTGAGCTTCCGCTCGCCGGAGCGATTGCGCGATTTTTTGAATCGTTTTTGGAAAATCTTCGCCAGCATCGGGGGCGGGTGCTGCTAGAGGACATTGCCTGCCACGCCCGTAATCACACTCCTACGATCGTCCAATTGGAAGCAAAGCGAGGAATTTCCATTACGCCGCCGTTAATTCCAAATCGGATGCTTGCGGTTGTCCCGCACCTTCTGGTAGGACTAAGGCTGATAAGCGTGGGTCTTTTATGGTCGCTTGGCAGTTTCAGGGTTTAGATAGGTCGATGTGGCACACAGCCTGCAAACGGAAAAGCCAATGTCAAACCGACTTCAAATTGGCCGCCGGGGTTGTTAGTTAAACGTTGCGCGCGTGGTGGAATGGCAGACACGCCAGACTTAGGATCTGGTGCCGAAAGGCGTGGAGGTTCAAGTCCTCTCGTGCGCACCACTTTTAGGCTATGGCGGTGAGGGGCTGGGAAAAGGGACGGGGGTTAAGCTTTTGCCGGAAAGCCGCTGGGAGATCAGGGTGACGAGGCGGATTCCAGATTCTGCAGGGTCGGCCCCATGAGGCCACCCAGCCGGCTGCCGGCCAGGTAAATGACGAGACCAAAACCCAGCACCACGATCATCAGGAAAAGAAACGACCAGAAGTGCCGCTGCTCAAACTTTCTCAGGGTGCGCGCAAACGCCACCAGGCCAAACAAGGCCGTCACCACGATCACCGCATCCACGCTCGCCCGCTGCCAGTAACTGCCGCCCAGATGCAGCCACATCCCAAATTCATCGAAAGTCAGACCCATCGCCACGCCATAGAGCAGCGCCGTGGTCTCCGCCTTGCGGCCGACGGGCCGGCGGAAGACGCTGTAACCGCCGACCACGGACAATAGAAAAATCCCATAATTCAAATGGTGCACATGCGTCCCGTGCATGAAGAAATACATGTTCGGCACCGCCTTGGACATGATCAGGAACACAAACACGCGGGCCAGGATGAAGGTCACCAGGAAGCTGAACAAGGCGTACCGGGCCAGCTTGTGCGCGGTCTCCCGAGGGATGGCGTGGGGATTATTCATGAGTTCAGCGGGTCAGATGGCCCGGGTTTGCTTGTAAAACCATTGGAGCTGGTCGGACGAACTGCCTTCATCCACGTTCTCCGCCGCGATCAGGTCGTTACCGCGGGCCGCCGGCACCACTTCTTTCAACTTCCAGATGTTGTCCAAACGTCCGAAGGTCCAGAATTCCACATAGGGCGTGACGTAGGCATCCTGGCTGATCAACAGACCATTCCGGCGGACGGCTCTTTGGGCATGGGCGCTAATGCGGACGACGTATTCGTCCTTGGAATTGTCCGAATAATTTTGAACCAGAATCAACTCGACCTTCCGCACACACAAGTTCCGGAATTCCAACTTCGTCCCCTGAGTTCCCAGCCGGACCAGTTCTCCCTGCAGGCTGGCGGCGACATCCGGGAATAATGCCGCAGTCGGGACGGAGCCGGGGTCGCCTTTTTCCCGCGCGAGCGTGACGTCCAGGAACACCTGCCGGGCACGTTCCAACATCGCCGGTCGATCCCAAAGCTTGTCCGTCTGGACGAGGAAATTCAACAGGCGCTCAACCTTCGTGGCTTTGTCGAGGGTGGCCTGATCCAGCCACGGTCCCGCCGGACCGGCCTGATTGGCCGTGTCACCATAAACTTGATTCAAGCCCAGGGCCGTGAACTGCTCGAAAAAGTTCTCCTCCTTCAAGACGTCAGACTCCCGGGATTGGTCAATCTCGCGCAGCCGCCACGCGCCCGCCTGGCGGTGAAAGGTCCAGAACTCCTGGAACCGGGCCGGCGATTCATCACCCCGCAAAAACTCCCGGGTACGATCCTCAACGTAATAGTCGCGGGCACTGGCCGTGATGAGGGCCGTAAACTCACGGTCATCCTCTTTTTGCGGGTAGCGGACGTTGACGATGTCCACCTGCTCGACCTGCAAATCGGCAATCATGTTGATCTCATGATTGGCTATGAGACCGCTGAGTTGCGAGCAGTGTTCAGCGTAAAGGTCGGGCATGAGCAAAGGCTGCATCGGCCCGTATTCGCGCGCCTGCCAGCATTCCTGGAGTTTGATGAAGGTGGATTTGGCCTGCTCGGCCAATTTGGCCGGAGTCATCGTCTGATCCACCCGGGCCAGGAACTCCAGCAGCTTTTGCGTCTTGGCCGCCTTGGGCTCGATGGCAGATCGGGCATAAACAAAATCCAAATCCTCCGCGGTGATGCCATCGGACTGAGGTCGCCGAAAGAAATAAGCGATCAAGATATAGACCGCTGCGACACCGATAAAAACCAACAAAACCGTGGGGTCTCCCGAGCCGCCGCCGCCGCCGGTACCGCCGCCATGAAATCCGCCCCCGAAACCCCCGAAACCGCCTCCGCCCCCACCTCCGCCGCCGCCCTTGTTGTGAACCGCAATGCCATTGGCAAAGTAGGTGTTGGGATGATCGGTCTGCAAATTATAAACGCGCGTCGGCGCATGAACGGTCTGGAAACTGAGGATGCGTTGCGCTTCCAAACGACCGTCCAGCAAACCATAAATTTCGTCGCCAGCTTTCAGGGCCGCCAGGGTTTTGAACGTTCCGTCGCCAACGTAGAAAGGATGCTCACGCGTGACCCGCAGCGTGGTTTGCTCCGTAACCACGATGAGATATTCGTCCACCTCATGGGTGATGATCCTGCGCACCGTGGTCTGAACCACGTCGCCGCTGGTGGTAAAGGCCACCAGGTTATCGCCGGGCTTGATTTCGCTGATCGGTGACTGGGTCCCGTCGGCCCGCAATATCGGGGTATCCGGCAGGAAACAGCCTTTGTTATGCACCACCACACCATTGGCCACATAGGTGCCCCCAGGGAGTACGAGCAAATTGTAGGCGGGACGAACCGGACGCACGCGACTAACCGAGTTAATGGGAAATGGTTTGAGCGAGACTCCGTCCCAGATGGCGAGCAAATCGCCAGGGCGCAAGGCGGCCGCGATGCGAAATGTGCCGGGGCCAATTTGCAGGGGATGTTCGGCAGTGGCCCGCAGCGTGCGGCCCGCGACGGCGATCTCCACATACCCGGCTGGATCAACCTGGCTGACAGCCTCGACAGCGGCCCGCTGGAGTTGACCGTCCACGACCGACCAAATCGGGTCGCCCGGTTGAAGCTGTTCAATCGGGATATCTCCGTCCGGCGTGGCGATGAGCGTGCCTTCCTCAAGACAGCCGCCACCGCCGCGGGCCCAAGCGCTGAGGGTGAACAGGGTGGCGGCAAAAAAAACAAACAGGTGCCGCAGGTTCAGGCGTAATCTGTACCGCCGGGTGCCGGATCGGTTCATGGCTGCGATGGGTAAGATTTCCCGTTTCGGTCGGTTGAAAAATTCAATGCAGAGCAGCAATGATTCCGCCCAGCACAGCGGCGGCGACCACGATGCTGATGCCGATGATGCTGGCGCCGACGACCCGGCCAAAATATTGGGCCACCGCCACATTACCGCGCGCAATCTCCTTTTCTTCGTTGATTTTGGGCGTCATGCGTTCGATCAGCCGGGGCAGGACCAGGGAAGCCAGCATGACCAGGACGATGCCGATGATGCCGCCCAAGGTTGAGAACACCACGGCCCAGCCCATATTTTGTGCAACTTCACTCATGATTATTCCTTTTGGTTTGAGGTTTGAAAAGAGGGGTAGGCAAATGATGCCGAAAGAATTGAAGAGGTTCGCGCTGAATGATTGCAGGGGCATCAATTCGCATCCGGTTATTAAAGGGCAGTCGGAAAGAAAGGCAAGGGAGAAGTGGAAGACTGAGACCTTTGTTGAATTGTTGAATTGTTGAATTGTTGAATTGTTGAATTGTTGAATTGTTGAATTGTTGAATTGTTGAAGCGTTAAATTGTTGAAGCGTTGCAAAAGCGACCGCGGTCCTGACGCTTCGCGCTGGCGGAGGCCGTAGGGCACAGCCGCGCTCTGCTGCGCGGCCGTAATGAAAAAAACCCCGGCCGGACTTGCGTCGGGCCGGGGTTGAGAGTTGCTTGCGAACGCTTACGGATAGATCAGGCGGTAATACTCATCCAGGTTCGTTTTGATGATCGTGATGTTCGTCGAGGTCACCGACGCCGTGCCTGCCACCGGACCCCAATCCGACGCGACCGAGCTCACACCCTTGCTCAGGTTGTTCGTCTGCAGGAACAGCCGGTAACCCAGGTATTGCGGGCCCCAGTTCAGGTTCAACACTCCGCCGCTCACGCTGTTCGTCAGCTTCGGCCGGGGCGACAGACTCGGTTGTTCCGTCAGGTCCACCGAGTACGTCCGCACGGTCACGTTGTCCTGCGCCGTCACCTGCACTTTCACCGTGTTCAGCGCGCCCAAGGTCAACGTCAGCGGCGCACTCGCCACGCCCGAGGCCAGCCCGTTTGTGGTGTTGTTGTAGATCAGCTTGTTCGTCGCCGTCAGATCCGCATTCACCACCGTCACCGTCGGGGTGGCACCATAGGCATTCGTCGCCGTATAGCTCAGCGTGCTGGACGCAAAGGTCGTGGTCAGACCCGAGGCCGACGACGGACTCAGCGTCAAGGACGTCAGATACGCATTCGTGCTCAGGCTCGGCACCACCGTGATATTGGAATACAAACCAGTCACCTGCGCCTGGTTCAGCGCGTAATTGTAGATGCGCACGTCGAACAGCGCCCCGATGAAGGGAGTGACGATTCCGGCGTCATTGCCGGTGGTGTCCAACCCGCCCAGCACCAGCCGGAACGCGCTCGCCGCGCTCGCCGGTCCCGTGTCACCCGACAGGTTCGTGGCCAGCACGCCGTCCAAATACAATTTGCGGATGCCCGACGGACCGTCCCACGTGCCCGCGTAATGATGCCAGTTGCCATCGTTCAGCGGGTTCGACACCGCCACGGCCGCCAGATTGGTCGCCCCGCTGCCCGTCCCCACCAGGGTGAACGTCGGCGAGTAGGGCGAACCGCTATTGGTCTGCTGGAACTGCCAGCCGGCCGTCACCCCGTTCTTCGACACCCATGCGCCGGGTTGGGGCACATACTGCGCCCAGAAAGCCACCGTCATCGCATTGGTCAGGTATTTGTCGTACGTCGGCACGTAGCCCGCGTCCGTGCTCACCGTATTGCTGATCGCCACGGCTACGGTGCTGTCAAAGTACACCGAGTCGCCGCCGTAATTCGGAGGCGCATTGCCCGGTTGCAGCACCAGCGATCCGGCGCCCACCACATAACCGCCATGTTGCGGCTGGGTGCCGGTGAGTTCAGCCAGATTCGGCTGGCCACCAATCGAATTCGTCAGCCATTCGCCCACCAGGCTTGGCCCGGGGATGATGCTCAAGATGGCCGGCGCACTCGTCGCCGAGCCGTAGAGGTTGGTCACCACCACTTGGTACGACCCCGCCAGA
>CAIQEI010000080.1 GCA_903870815.1 uncultured Verrucomicrobia subdivision 3 bacterium | reverse complement strand
TGATTCGTTAAATCGACAAATTGTTGAACCGTGAAGCGTGAAAGTTGAGACCGGCGAACGAAAAAATCGCTCAAACTTTTCAACCCTGTGAAGATTCAACCTTTGCATTCAAAGATATGTTCCGCGCCAGTGCAGCTTGCGGCGCAGGGCTTCGAGAAATGAGCCGTCCGCTAGATGCACGAGGCGCACGGTGCTTTGGCTGCGACGGATGGTGACTTCGTCGCCGTTCGCGAGTTCCCCGACAATCTGGCCGTCGGCGTTCAGGAACGTCGCCGGCTCGGTCTTGACCGCCTTCACGCGGAGGGTCGCGGATAGCGGCAGGATGATGGAACGGTTCGAGAGCGCGTGCGGACAGATTGGCGTGAGGACGAACACCTCCGCCGTCGGCAGCACGATCGCGCCGCCCGCCGCCAGCGAGTACGCCGTGGAGCCGGTCGGTGAACTCACGATCAGGCCGTCGCAGCGGTAGCGAGTGATGGGCTCGCCATTCACGCTCACATCCAGCGCGATGAGCCGCGAGGCGGCCCCACGGCTGATGACGATGTCGTTGAGCGCGGTGGCGCGGAATCTTTTCCCGTGGCCGGTGCCGGCGGCCTCAATGAGGGCTCGGGCTTCCAGCCGGAATTTTCCCTGCCAGAGTAGTTTCAGCGCCGTCGGGATTTCGTCGGAGGGAACCGCGGTAAGAAAACCGAGGCCGCCGATGTTGACGCCGAGCATCGGTGTTTTGGAGCCGGCGATCTGCCGCGCGGTGTGCAGCATCGTCCCGTCGCCGCCGAAGACGACCAGTAGGTCCACCCCGCGGGCCAGCGCGGCGGTGTCCGGCGCCACGGCGCATTTCAGGTTCGCGAGCGTCGCCGTGATCCGGTCGCAGACGACCGTGCGGCCGGTGCGGCGGATGAGCCGGGCGGCGGCGCGCACGCTCGCGGCGCAGGCGGATTTTTCCGCGTTGCCGACGAGGCCGATGCGTTGGAAATGGTCAGCGGACTTTTTCAATCAGCGCCAGGAATTCTTTGTTGCCCGCGGGGCCGAGCAGGGGGGATTCAACCACATCGCGCCAGCAAAGGCCAGCCTGCGCGGTCACAAATTCTTTCAGTTCCGCCAGCACGCGTTCGTGGATGGCGGCGTCCCGGATGACGCCGCGGCCCTTGTCCGCCTCCGCCTTCCCGGCCTCGAACTGCGGCTTGATGAGCGCTACGATCCTCCCGCCCGGTTTCAGCAGCGGGATGGCGGGCGGCAGGATTTTTTTCAGCGAAATGAAGGAGCAGTCCGCCACCACCAGATCGGCGAATTCGGGAAAGCTTTCCGGTTTGAGGTGGCGCGCGTTGGTTTTTTCCCGGACGACCACGCGCGGGTCCGTTCGCAATTTCCAGGCGAGCTGGCCTTGGCCGACGTCCACGGCGAAAACCTTGGCCGCGCCCCGCTGGAGCAGGCAGTCCGTGAAGCCGCCGGTGGCTGCCCCCAGATCAATGGCCACGAGGCCCGTCACCTCCAATTGAAAGCGGGCCAGCGCGTGCTCGAGCTTGTGGCCGCCGCGGCTGACAAATCTTTCCGGTGCGTCCACGGTCAGCTCGTCGGCGGGCCTCACGCGGTCGCTGGCTTTTTTGGCCGGATGTCCGTTGATGCGGATGGCCCCGGCCAGCACGAGCCGTTTCGCTTTTTCGCGGCTGTCGCACAGGGCGCGTTCAACCAGGGCTTGATCCAGTCGGATCACGGTCCGAATCGGGTGCCGCTGGTGAAAACGCGGTTTTGAATCTCGCGGAAGCTGTGGAGGAAGGCGTCGTTGTCGGCGACGGCTTTTTCCACCAGCTGCTTGAGCAGGAACAGTTCGGAGCTGTTGATGACGGCGTGAACGCTGTGCTTGAACGCCTCCATCGGGGTGAAGGTCTGAAAGGAATTGCCGATGAGCAGGACCGTGGCGTGGCGGCGCTGGTTGACCAGCATGCTCTGCAGCGCCTTGAGCGTGAGGTTTTCATCCGGCGTGTTGGCGCCGAAAAGTTCCTCCACGATGACCACCTGATAATGCGCCTGGCTGAAGCGGATGAGAAAATCGCTGTGGGTCGCCGCCGTGTGCACCTTGTAGCCCAGCTCATTCAGCGCCTGCCGGCAGGTTTCCAGCCACTCCGGCGTGGAAAAGGCGATTAAGGCGGGCTTGTCCCCGCTGCCGACGAAATCAAAGGTGTCATTCATCTGATTTTCAAAACCGGGGGGGCGGACGCGCCTTCGCCGCCGGCATTGGCCTTGAGGTTTTTCATGCGGAGCGTGTTGGCGCTGGCGTTCATTTCGCCGCGCGCCTTTTTGATCTGGTCAATGCCGCGCGAGACGACGCTGCGCTTGGTGCAGTAGAGCAGGGCGGTTTCTTCGGTCACGAATCCCTGTTCGTAGGCGTCGAGGCACGCGTTGTCAAAGGTGCGCCAGCCGAACGGATAATTGGCCTCCATGATTTCGTAGAAGGTTTTGCCCTCGCTTTCGCCGAGCCGGATGGTTTCCTGCGTGCGCAGGTTGGACCCCATCAGCTCAATCAAGGCGTAACGCCCGCCGCCGACTTTCGGGACCAGCCGCTGGCTGGCAACCCAGCGGAGGGAATCGGAGAGCCGGGTGCGAACCTGTTCCTGTTCGTCCGGTTCAAACATGCCCAGAATGCGGTTGATGGTTTCGCCGGAGTTGATGGTGTGCAGCGTGCTCAAGACCATATGCCCGGTTTCGGCCGCGCTCAGGGCGATTTTCACTGTTTCCCGGTCGCGCATTTCCCCGACGAGAATTACCTTGGGCGCCTGGCGCAGCGCAGCGCGCAGGCCGCTGGCGTAAGTGTCAAAATCTAGTCCCAGTTCGCGCTGGTTGAATGTGGCCTTCTGGTGACGGTGCAGGTACTCCACCGGATCCTCCAGCGTGACGATGTGAACGGCCTTGGAGCGGTTGATCTCGTCCAGGATGGCGGCCAGCGTGGTGGATTTGCCGGAACCGGTCGCGCCGGTCACCAGAATGAGGCCGGTTTTTTCATTCGGTATCTCCTTGAAGACCTCCGGAAATTTCAACTGCTCTAGCGTCGGCACCGCGGCGTTCAACTGGCGGCACACAATGGAAAAACTGCCGCGCTGGGAAAAGATGTTCACGCGGAAACGGGCCTGGTCGGTCAATGAATACGAGGCGTCGCAC
>CAIQEI010000079.1 GCA_903870815.1 uncultured Verrucomicrobia subdivision 3 bacterium | reverse complement strand
ATGACGATTCTTGAACAGCTTGCCGAATTGGAAAAGCTCAAAAAAAATATTCAATCTGGTCTTTTGAAAGAAAAGGAACGATTGGAAGCAGAGTTGGCAACGGTGATTGGGGCAATAAAGGAACACGGAATCTCCGTTGAAACAAAACCCAAGAAGTCCCGCAGGCCTCGTTCAAAGATTTCCAATGACGATATTCTGAAATTTATCACCGAAGAGAAGACAGCCAAAGATTTGGTTGAAGGATTGGGATTGGGATACCAGACCGCAATCAGAAGGTTAAAGACACTTGTGAAGGAAAAATTGGCTTTTGTTGCTAAGCTGGATGGATTAAAGATTTATTACAAGAAGAAGTGACCGCCCTCACCCCACACCCCGTCCATGCCCGGTCTTCCCGGCTAATCCAGTCGCCCCAAAGGCGTACCAGTGCCCGTCGGGCACCAGACGCTTCCAGCGTACCGGGTGGGCCGGGGATGGTGATAAAATCTTCATCCGGTGAAATTGGGATTGACGAGCCGGGAGGGGCGGGATGAAGATGCCTTAATGCAACCAGCAGAATCTGACCTGAACCCGGGATGGTTGACTAGGGGTGAATATTATTGGTAGGTCGCACATGTCCACGCCATATCCATATCCCACGCTTGAAAAGGACGGCTATGATTTGGAGGTTGTTGACCAAGCTGATGCCCGGAGGCATGAATTTCTACGATACCCGATTCCCGATGACGCTACTCGCGATGCCGTGAAGCTTGGCGACATTGTAAAGCTGATATTCAGATACAGAGACCACGTTGTGAAGAATGGGCAGACATTTACAGCAGAGCATATGTGGGTGAGAGTCATTGAGTCTGGTGGCGCATTTGTGGTCGGCAGGCTCGACAGTTCGCCCCAGTTCACGACAATACTGAAGTCCGATGATGAAATTCATTTTCATCCAAAACACATTGTTTGTTTTTGGAACGGTGCAAACTGAAGTTGCCGGAGGCGCATACTATGATAATCAAAGCACAATGCGAACATTGTCAGGCCGTGTTTGAGGATGAAGGCATGGAGAAAACCGTTTGGTGTCCTTCTTGCGGCAAGGAAACACACATTTACGCCAAAGGCTCGGATTATTCATTCAAGCCGAATGTTGAATCAGATTCGTTTGACGGGATAATTGCGATGGGCTATTTGCTGGCTGTCTTGCTCCCAGCGGTCGGGTTTTTTGTTGGCGTCTATTTGCTATTCAAAAACCAGCATGGACACGGCGCAGCTGTGATGGCGATGAGTTCTGCGTTTGCGGCGATTTGGACGGTAGTTTTTCTTCATTTCTTCTAAAACCACAACGGCTAGACGGAGCTAAGCCGCCTAGTTCCCCGCACCACACCCGCCTGTGCTCAGTTTCCCGGATTATCCAGTCGCTCTAGCGACCGGTTTCGACCGGTGGGCCAGACGCCTCCGGCGTACGAGGTGCCGTCACTGTAAAAGCACTTGACCGCGAACGGTCATTTCGTGTCTAGTTGCAAAATATGAGCCAAGACCAAATGCAACAACTTCTTAACCAACAGGCGCAGGCCATAAATAACGGACTGCCATTTCTTTTCCAGCATCCTTATTTGGCAATGTGGTTCACATTTTTCTGGTACATCTTAATCGCTGTCTGTGCAGTGGCCACCGTCGTGCTACTTTGGCGCATTGATAAACACTTTGCAGGGACGTCACGGCTACGAACCAGCCGTCCAGTTCACTGGGAGCAACCAGAAAGAGCAGAACCCAGCGTGGCTGAAGCCGCTCCCGACAACGACGACAGGTATCGTCCGCAGGGGTAAGCCCGGCTACCCAGTCGCTTTCAGCGACCGGTTTGACCGGGCGGGCGGAAACGGCGACTGGTTAGGCGTAATCTTCACGTTTAACATCTCTTGACCAAGAATATGACGCGTGAATCTCTCTCACGGCAATCTCCTCCGAACCATAAATACTACCACCTGCACCAATCGGAACCCAGCAATGCTCGAATTCGGCGTCACTGAAATACTCGCTACCGTAACCAAAACCGCCGTCGTGCCGGGCAATCAAATAAACTCGCTCCTTGCCGTCTGGACTCGTCCACCGGCAGACAGCCGAACCCATTACAAACCTCAACCAATAATTCGGGTCTCCGGTATGTCAATTTCGCCGCAGTGCGGCCAGCGGGCGTTGGGATCATAGTTCGTCCCCAGCATCCAGAACGCCGGCCAGAAGCCATCACCACCCGGCTGGAAACAGAGCGATTTGACCTGGTAATCACCGATTACCTCATGCATGGGATGAGAGGCGATCAACTGGCCGCCGCCATCAAACAACGTCACCCCGCCCTGCCCATCATCCTGGCCACGGCCTTTGCTGATGACCTCAAGGCCAATGGCACGCTGAACGGCATTGTGGACCACCTGCTGATCAAGCCATTTTCCATGGCGGAACTTTGCGAGGCGGTGGCGAGCGTCGCGACACCAGCGCGTCAGTAGCGGGGCAAAGCGTTGAATCGTTGAAGGGTTGGAGCGGGCGCATTGCCCCACCTTGGCGGCGAAGACGCCGCTAGCAATCATCCTCCCGCAAACTTATTGGCGAAGCGGCTTGACGGTGAACTCAATGAACCGGCTCTGGTGCACCGCAAACGTGAGATTCAGCGTCTGGGCATTCCCGAGGTTGCCCAGACCGAAACGGAGGTTGCCGCCCAGGTTCCAGTTAACCGTCGGTATTACCCGACCCTGATCATCAGTCACCTTGACCAGGGTCACGTGGGTGCCTTCCGGGGTTTTGTCGGCCTGAATCTCAAATCCGCCGCCGGCTTGGAACCAACCCGCTCGATCCGTGAATTGCATGGCGGGATATACTTTCAAGTGGAGACCGTTCAGCGTGGTTTCGGCAAAAGCGGGGTTGGCCCGGTTATGGCCGTAGCGCATAAAATCCTGCATCCGGCCCGGCTGCAGCGGAACATTTTGCGCCGTCCACAGTTCATTTTCGGAAAAACCCGTTTGACGCGACAATTCAACCTGCACCTTCCACGCGGGCTCTTCGGGCCACAGGCCGAACTGGTAGAGCAACACCCGACCTTCGTCCTGGCCAAAGCTGTTGACGGCGGCGGAGACGTGATTGCCGGTGGCATCGGAAGTCACCACCCGCACGGGCCGCCAGTTGGGAGCGGTTTCGCCGTTTTTCTGGATCTCCAGCCCGGCGAGCACACCTTGGTTCATCGGGTCGTCCGGCGACAGGTCGTTGCGCTGGTAGGGCATTTTTGCGCCGAACGCCAGCTTGGTCAGCGTCACATCCAGATCGCCGGCCGTTTGCGTGTCCGGCAGGGCGTCGGGATACCACGCGGGAAAGGAACGGCGCGCCGGATTAGAAATGACGAAAGCATTGGTGATGGTTTGGCGTCCGCTCTGCGGGTTCCATTCCTGGAGGCGCAGAATGAATTTCCGCTGCCGCCGGGGGAACGCATCGAACCGGAAGCCGACGGTTTCATCCCCCCGCCGCCGGTTGACATTGCCGGCCACGGCGGAACTGCCCACGCAGGCCGTGCCCGCCAAATCCTCCGCAAAAAGCTGATAGGCCGGCCACTGGTTGGGGTTGTGTTGCTGACGGACCCATACGACCAGAAAGTCATTCGTCCCCTCAAACCCCACCCGGTGCGGGCGATCCTGCGATTTCGTGGCCGGCGAAGCGTGATGCCGGCCGTAGGTTACCGCCACCAAACTCAGCCGGGTGCCACCGGCCAGGGTGAACTCTTGCGGCCGCATCAGCCACCAGACGAGGGCCGCCAAACCGACGACCAGGATCGAAATACCGCCCCAAAGAATAATTCTTCTTATCATAAATTCCCGCCGAGGCTTCGCGCAGTCACAATGATAATACGCCACAGATAGGTTGCGGGTTACAAAAAAACGTACTTGGTGCCTGGTCGCTAGCAGGCAGCTAGGATTAAACGTTGAAGCGTCGAAGCGAACCATGACATGAATCCGGTTCAGATGCCCAGCGCGTTGACAATTCGCCTGCCCTGCGACACTCTGCGCGGATGTCAAAACCTGCTTTAGGACGCGGGCTCGGGGTGCTGCTGGGCGGCAATCCGCCGCTCACCCAGACGTCAACGACGCCCGCCGTTCCCGCGGCGGTGGCGACGCCCGCGCCGGATGATCGCGAGCGCGTCCAGCGCGTGCCGTTGAACCAAGTCCGCCCGTCCGCGCTGCAGCCGCGCAAGGAATTTTCCGAGGAGGCGCTGCGGGAACTGGCCGATTCCATCCGCGAACAAGGCATCGTCCAGCCGCTCATCGTCCGCGCCCGCGGCGGCGTTTTTGAACTCATCGCCGGCGAACGCCGCTGGCGCGCCGCGCAGCTGCTGAATCTGCCGGAAGTTCCTGTGATCGTGCGCGAGGCGGATGACCGCGCGGTGCTGGAACTGGCGCTCATCGAAAACCTGCAGCGCGAAAACCTAAACGCCATCGAGGAGGCCGTCGGCTATTCGCAACTCGCGGAACAATTTAACCTCACCCAGGAGGAGATCGCCACCAAAGTCGGGAAGAGCCGCGCGGCCGTGGCCAATGCGACGCGCCTCCTGAAGCTGCCCGCGCCGGTCCAAAGTTTTCTGCGCACGGGCCGGATTTCCGTCGGCCATGCGAAGGTGATCCTCGGGTTGACCGACGAAAAAAACCAGCAGTTCGCCGCCGAACGAATCGTCAAGGACGGACTGAACGTCCGGCAGACCGAAGGCCTCGTTACCAAACTTCAGGCGCGCGCCACGCGCAGCCCGGGCGACACCGCCAAAACGCCGGCCATCGTCCCGGTTGACGCCAACATTGGCCGCCTGGAGGAAAAGCTGCGCGAAAAGTTCGGCACCAAGGTGCAATTGAAATACGCCCACGGCAAAGGCGCGGTGGAAATCTCCTTCTACAGCGACGATGAACTCCAGCGCGTTCTCGAAATCCTTGGCGTGAATGCTGATTGATCAGCGGTGACAGGTGACACGTGATTGTGTAATGACGAATGAGTAAATCCTAATGACTAAAGAATTTCCAAAGCCTAATAATCTGGAGCGTGTTTCAACTTTTATTGATTATTCCATAGTCATTAGGGCTTCGTCATTAGCCATTGCATCGCTATAGCCGGACATGATATTGCCCATCGTAAAATACGGCGACCCCGTGCTCCGGAAAAAAGGCGCGAAGATCGACGCCATCACGCCGGACATCAAAAAACTTATCGCGGACATGTTTGCCACGATGGAAGCCCGCCATGGCGTCGGCCTTGCCGCGCAGCAGGTCGGCGTGGCCAAGCAGCTCACGGTGATTGACGTGCGCGCCGTGACCGACCGCCCTTCCACGCTGGAACTGGACGGCCAGCCGGCGGACGTGGCCGTGATCATGCCGCTCGTGCTCATCAATCCGGTGGTCACCCCGGCGGGCGAGCCGGTGACCGGCGGCGAAGGCTGCCTGAGCTTCCCCGAGATTTTCGCGGACATCGCCCGCCCCGGCACCGTGGACGTGCAGGCGCTGGACGCGCATGGCAAACCCATTGCCTTCCGCTGCGGCGGCCTGCTGGCGCGCGCGGTCCAGCACGAGACGGATCACCTGAACGGGCTCCTGTTCATTGACCGGATGGACAAGAAAACCAAGGCAGAACTGCAGCCGGAACTGGATGAACTTCAGGCGGCCACGAAAGCAGCGCTGGCCAAAAAATTGGCCGGGCGAGATGACGGGAAGTGAGCGGCGATATTCGTTTCACTTTGTGTCCGGGCTCCTTTGTTGATAATTTTTCCGCGTGATCCGCAACATCATTTTCGACTGGTCGGGCACTTTGGTAGACGACCTGCCCGCCGTGCTGAAGGCGTCGAACTTCGTGCTCGAGCAATCCGGCCGACCGGCCATGACGCTGCCGGAGTTCCGCGCGGAGTTCAGCCTGCCGTTCACGCAATTCTACGACCGCCACACGCCGGAAGTGCCGCTGCCGCAACTGGAAGCCTGGTTCCACGCCGAGTTCAAGCGCGCCCAAACTTCCGTGATTGAACTGCCGCACGCGCGGGAGTTTCTGGAGTTTTGCCGCGCTAAAAAATTCCGCACCTTTCTGCTGAGCACCATCCACACCGACCATTTCAAGGTGCAATGCGCGGTCACTGGTTTTGACGCGTACCTCGACCGGCCCTACACCAATGTCCGGGACAAACGCGAAATCATCCACGAGGTACTCCGCGAAAACAATCTCCAGCCGGACGAAACGCTTTTCATCGGCGACATGGAGCACGATATCGAAACCGCGCGGCACGGCGGCATCCATTCCTGCGCCGTACTGACCGGCTACAACACCCTGGAGCAATTGCGCGCCGCGCGGCCGGACCTGATCGTGGAGCACCTCGACGAACTGAAGCGGGTGCTGCTGAAAAACAAATTCCACCTCAAGCCCGTCGAGCCGGAGGCTAGCGTCGAACCGCCGCTCGCCACGGTGGGCGCGCTCATCTTCAACGTCCAAAACGAGGTCCTGATGATCCGCACGCACAAATGGTCGGGGCTGTGGGGCATTCCGGGCGGCAAAATCAAGCGCAGCGAAACCGCGCTGGCCGCGCTGCGCCGCGAACTCAGGGAGGAAACCGGCCTGAACATCACGGACATCCGGTTCGTGCTCGTGCAGGATTGCATCAGTTCCAAGGAGTTTTACCGCGACGCACATTTTGTGCTGCTGAACTACACCTGCAAGTGCGTCGCCAAAGATCCGCGCGTCGTGCTAAACGAGGAGGCGCGGGAATTCCAGTGGCTCAAACTGGCCCAGGCCAAGAAATTGAAATTGAACCGGCCAACAAAGGTTTTGCTCGACGCCGTGGCGAAAACCCCGGAGGGACGAGTTCCACGAGTCCCCAAATCCAAAATCGCTAAGCGCAAACCGTAATGTCCCAAATCTCCATCGTGGATCTCGAGGTGTTCTATCACGTGGGCGTGCCGGATGCGGAACGCGCGCAGCCGCAGCGCCTGCTGCTGACCGTCACGATGGAAGCCGATTTCGCCGCAGCCGCCGGCAGCGACGGCATCGCGGACACGGTGGATTATTTCGCCGTCACCCGCCGTTTGCTAAAGCTGGGCGAAGGCCGCGAATGGCGGCTGATTGAAAAGCTGGCTACCGACATCGCGGACACTGTGCTGGTGGAGTTCAATCCGCTGGCCGTCACCGTCGAGGTGAAAAAATTCATCATCCCCCAGGCGCGGCACATCTCGGTTCAAATCACCAAAAACCGCGCCGCCGCCTGAAGCGCCCGGATCACCCGCGGGTCAGGGAGGCGAGGTGGTGGATTTCGACCTTTTGCTAATGCTTGCGCAGCGCTTTCAGCATATTTCGTCTGGGCAGCGCGCCAACGCAGCCCTGCCCTGCCTGAAACCAATTCGGGACAATTCCAGTTTAAGTTCGCCTCTCGTCACGCTCGTCTCCCGTCACTTGGATTCTTTTGTATGGGCCACCAACCATCGCCATCTTCCATCCGCGTATTCCGAGGGAACCAAACATAGTTCTGACGAAATAAGCGCGCGCGGTTAACTCTTATCGCGCAGCGCCCAAGGGCAAAGCCAGATAACGAAACTATAGCACTTTTGATTGATCCGGAGAGACGGATTGTCGCTCGTATCCCTGGATGCATTCGGGACACAGGCCATGCGAGAAAACCACATCCGAATGTTCGGAAACATAGACTTCAACCATCTGCCAGTAGCCCTGGTCGTCCCGGATGCGTTTGCAGGCCGCACAGATGGGCAACATCCCCGCGAGCGTATGGATGTCATTCGCTTTGGCGGTGAGGGATTCGATCAAGAGCTGCCGTTCCCGTTCCATCTGCTTCTGCCGGGTGATATCGCGGGCGATGGCAGAAGCCCCGATGATGGTCCCGAGGCTATCTTTTATCGGCGAGATGGTGACTGAAACTGGAATGATTCGGCCGCTCTGGTGCTGGCGTTCGGTGTCCGGCAGGCTGACGATTTCACCCCGGCGGACGGCGGCCATAATCTCCAGCAGTTCTTCCGTGCGCCGCAGCGGGAACAGACTGTTGATGGATTTGCCGATGATCTCCTCGGCACTGTAGCCGTAGATGCGCTCTGCTGCCGGATTCCAGCTCACAATGAAACCGTCGAGATTCTTTCCGTAAATGGCGTCATCGCTCGATTCGACGATGGCGGCGAGATATTGCATGGCGCCCTCGGCGCGTTGACGGCGACGGCGGTTTTCGGCGGCTTCCAGCTCCCGTTCCAGCGCCGGCACAAGCCGGGACAGATTTCCCTTCAAAAGATAATCGTTGGCCCCCGCCTTCAGCACCTTTACCGCCATCTCTTCGCCGTAAATGCCGGAAACCATGATGAACGGCAGATCAAAACCCATTTGCCGCAAACTTTTCAAGGCCTCCAGGCCGGTGAACTCGGGCAGGACAAAATCTGAAATGACCGCGTCCCACGACCAGTTTCTCAAGGCGGCCACGAATGCGGCCTTCTTCGCCACGCGTTGATGGATGATCAGGTAACCCTGCCGCTTCAATTCTGACAACAAAAGCAGCTCGTCATCCGGATTTTCTCCCACCAGCAAAATATGCAAAGTTCCACGACTCACGGTTCCTCCTTTATCACAAAAGTTATAAACAAATTTCGCACACCCCGTCTTCCAGTCAAATGATAACACCACAAAGCAGCTTTTGCCTGGTGCCGGCGCGACAATTCAGCGCGTTTGAATTGAGTACTTTTCAAGATTTAACGGCCAGAAATGATTTGATCATGCAAAACTTTTGTATTTGCGTTGGATCAACTTGCCGAGACCCTCCTTTCGGGTTAACGTCGTTGTAACCGGCTAATGGATAAAAGCAGAAAAACCCCCTGGGAACGGAAAATGCGGCGCTGGAAGATCACACTTCTGATTCTGATTCCGTTGACTTTTGGCATAGGTTTGTGGGTGGTTGCCCACCATAATCCCTACGGAAAATAATCCGCCGGTGGTTCGATTCATCCCCTACGGAGAAACCCACTTCTCCCCGTCCTTCGCCGCCAGTTTCCAACCGGTTTTGTCCACCGCAATCTTAACTGCGCCGGCCGTGCGGGTGTAGATGACAGGCAGTTTTTTTTGCGCCAGCCGTTCGTGCAAGGCGCGGCTCGCGCGGCGGGTGGCGGGAGAATCCGAATCCGCGATGACGATGACCCGGGGCTGGATCGCGTCGATCAGGGCGTCGCATAACGGTTCGCCCTCGGTCGGCAGGCCGGCGATGACGATGTCGGCGCGCAGATTATTAGTCGTAGCGAGCAACCGACTCTGGCCGGCGCGGCTCAGGTCGGAGAGCAGCAGCACTTTCGCGCCGGCAAATTTTCCGAGCAACACCAGCGGACGGTCATCCGCCTTCGCCAGACCATTGGTGGTGTCGGGGAAAGTCACCTGCCAACAGCCATTAGTGTCGCCCGCATTGAGAATTTTATGGCGAGATCCGGGCGTCCGGTCAGCGGGTTGCGGACGCTCACCGTCTTCAAAGGCCGCGACGGCATCGCGATAGGCAGTGGAACGGAATTTCACGTTGCTGGTCCAAAGTTCGTCCACACCGAACAGTTTATCAATCCGCTGGGCGCCGCCCATGTTCTTAATATCTCCCTCGGTCAGCACCAGGCGCGGAATGGTGTTCACGCCTTGCGCGCGGAGGAAATCCTTGAGCGTGTGATCGACGGCATACTCGTTGCCGCAGTTGATGAGCCAGTCGTTTTTCCGTCCGTCTGCATCCACGTAGACCGCGTGGCCGCCGTCCAGCGGCAGCACGGTCAGAATGGTTTCCGCCCGGGTTGACTGCCATTGCCAGGCATAAAAACCGGTGAGGCAAAGCAGGCTGGCCGCACCCCAAAGAATCCTTCGCCGCGTCGCGAACCAACCGCTAAACACGGCGACGATGACGAGGTAATAAATCGCAATCGTGGTCAGCGACGGTTCGGGAACGTAAAAATACGCGCCGGGTATTTTGGCGGCCTCGACGCTGACCCACGTCATCGCGACCATGAAGAACCACGCGGCGTGGTTGAAAAGTTCAGTGACCCACGACAGCCAGTGGCCGCAGGCAAGTGCGCCAAGATTGGCCATGAGCGCCAGGGTGCCGAGGGGCACGGCGACGAGGTTGGCCAGAGTGGAGACCGGGCTGAACAGATGGAAATACTTTGCCGCCAGCGGAATCGAGCCGATCCAGGCGGCCAACGAAAGTCCGGCGTAGCGGGCCAATTTCCGGGACAGCCAAAAACCGGACTGTTTCCAGCCAGAAACCAATTCATCCGGCAGCAGTGCGTCCGGCCGCAGCCGCCGGTCGGAGAATTCATTCAATCGCGGCAGCATGAGGGCGATGACGAGCATGACGAAAAACGACAGTTGAAAGCTGGCCTCGAACAGCTGGCGCGGATCCCACAGCAGAATCACGAACGCGGCGGCGGCAAGAGAATTGAGCAGGTCGCTCGGCCGTTTCAGCGCCCAGCCGCCGAGGACAATGGTCATCATCACGGAGGCGCGGATGGCGGATGCTTCCCAACCGGTCGCGGCGGTGTAAAACCAGATGACGGGAACGGCCACCGCGCCGCACCAGGCCCGGGAGAGTCGCAGGACCAGGAGCAGGGCCACGATCATGCCGGAAAGCAGCGCGATGCGCAGGCCGTCGATGGCAAACATGTGCATCGTCCCCGACCGAAGAAAGGGCTCGCCGATGTCGCCGGTGAAGGCGGTGCGCCAGCCGAGCGTCATGGCCCAGAGCAGCCGCAACGGCTCGTCTTGATCGGGCAGCCCCAACGCGAGAGTGGCTTTCGACCAGTTGAGAAAGCGGTCGGTGCGCGGCGGTTTCAGCCGAACGGGCGGCAGCAATTTCCAGTCGTTGGTGGAGCCAGCCTTGAACTGGTAATAGCTGCCACGCATCGCGAGATAATTTTGATAATCAAAAAGGCCTTCGGCCAGCGGTGGCGGCGGGCGCGAGATCACGCCGGAAATTTCCACCATCTGGCCGGCGAAAAATTCCGGGCCGGGAATGCCGGGCGTGGTGACGAGGATTTCGCCGGCGGCCGGCTGGAAGTTGTCCGTGCGGCAGATTTCGGCCACGCTGACGCGGGCGACGCTGTGCCAGTTTTCTACTTCGTCGCGGACGGTGATTTTCAGGCGCGGCGTTTCCGCCAGTTCGCCACGCAGGGTAATCAGCGCGGGTTCGTTGCCAAACAAGGTTCGCAGGTCATGGGGCGAGATGATGGCCGTGTGACAGACAAAATTGGTCCAGCCGGCCACCGTCAGCAATGGCCAGAAAAGCACGGGGCGAAGTTTTTCGAGGACGAGGACAAGGAGCAGAAGGAAAAGCGAGATGCCGATCAGCGCGGCGGGTGGCGGCTGAAAAAACTGAGCCAGCAGCAGGCCGGCGGTATAGGCGATGACGACGCTGAGGAGCGGCCGGTTCATCTCACCATTGTTTGAAGACTTTTCCGATGGCCCAGAGCAGCATCAGGCCGATAGCCCCGCCGGTAGTGTCAATGAACACATCCGAGACGAGCGCCGTTCGGCCCGGGACGAAGATCTGATGAAATTCGTCGCTGGCGGCATAGGTGAACACCACGACCAATGACAGACCGGCCTCGTCCAAACGCCAAGGTCGCCGGTCGCCTCGTTGCGGCCGGCGGAGGGCGCGCCAGAGCAGCAGCGCGAGAAGGGCGTATTCGGTCAGATGGCCGGTTTTACGGACGAGATGATGGAGGAGTTCAATATGGGCCGGCGACATCCACGGGAACAGCCACTGCAGCACCGGTTCAAAAAAAGTGGAGGTATGCTGGTAGGACTTGGTGTCGGCGGAGGCGGTGAATATCAGGATCATCCAAACCACCACCGGCAGCCAGTATTTGAGAATATTTCGCAGTATTGGCACGCCCGATGTAAGCGTGATTCCGCTGGCGCGGCAATCCGAAATTATGGGTCCGGCGGCGACGTCCCGCCTTTGCGATTGCCAAGCAGCGCCATTTTTGGCACAGAAATGCACTCGATGAGAAAGTTTGTTTCACCAACCAGATCATTACCGGTCCTGACCGGCGCGGGCGCGGATTTAGATCGTTGAATTTATGCTCAAGCTCGGCGTCAACATAGATCACGTGGCTACGGTGCGCGAGGCGCGCTATCGCGGCGTCGGCCACGGCGAACCGGATCCGGTCGCGGCGGCGCGGCTTTGCGAAGCCGCCGGCTGCCACGGCATCACCGCGCATCTGCGCGAGGATCGACGCCATATCCAGGACCGCGATGTCTGGAAGCTGCGCGAAGTCGTCCGCACGCGATTGAATCTCGAAATGGCCAATGCGCCGGAGATCATCGAGATTGCGCTCAGGCTCAAGCCGGAAATCGTCTGCCTCGTGCCGGAACGGCGGCTGGAGGTGACGACCGAGGGCGGACTCGACGTGGTCGCGGCGGAAAAAGCCCTGACCGAGACCCGCAAACGAATGAACGATGCCGGGGTCGAGGTGAGCCTGTTCATCGCGCCGGATACAAACCAGATCGCCGCCGCCGCGCGCACCGGCAGCCAGTTCATCGAACTGCACACCGGCAAGTTTGCGGAGGAGTTTCAACCAGCGGAAGGCGGAAATGGGAGAGCGAGAACGGAACTGCAACGTCTGGTTGCCGGTGCGCAACAGGCGCATTCACTGGGCCTGAAGGTGAACGCCGGTCACGGCTTGAACTACATCAATCTGGCGACTCTTTATCAAGTGCCGCATCTGGTGGAACTGAACATCGGCCACAGCATCGTAAGCCGCGCTGTGTATGTCGGGATGGAAACTGCCGTTCAAGAGATGCTTGCGGCAATGCAAGGCTACCGCGGCTGATCAGATTTTCGCGTGATTCATTTCGGCATGGACTTTGGCCACGCCGCGGACGAGCGCTTCCCAGTCGGCTTCATTCGTCTCCCAGCCCGCGCTGAAACGCACGGCGCGAACCGCCTGCGGGCCTTTGAAACCCATGGCCGCGAGCACGTGTGACGGTTCCTCCTTGCCGGTGGTGCAGGCGGAACCGGTGCTCACCGCAAAGCCGGCCTTGTCGAGGCGCACCACCCATTGATGCTTGCGGTCGCCTTCGGGCATGAGCGCGGAAACGGTGTTCCACAACCGCGGCACGTTCGCCCCAATGATGCTCGCGCCGGGCAGCGCCCGCAGCAGTTCGCGCTCGAAATTGTCGCGCCAGACTTTGCGCAGCAGATGTTCGCTTCGGGAAATCTGCTTTTCGCGGATCTCCAGCGCCGCCAGCATGGCGGCGATGATTGCCACGTTTTCCGTGCCCGCGCGCCGGCCCCCTTCCTGCTTGCCGCCGTGCAACAGCGGCGTAATTGACTTGCGATGCGGAAGCTTCAAAAAACCCACGCCGCGCGGCCCGCCGAACTTGTGCGCCGCGCCGCTCACATAATCGCAGTCCCCCAGCCCTTTCAGTGGCAGCTTGCCAATGAACTGCACGGCGTCGGTGAAAAACGGCACTTCGTAGGCCTGGCAGATCGAATGGATTTCCCGCCAGGGCTGAATGACGCCGGTCTCGTTGTTCGCGGCCATTACCCCGACCAGACCCGGACGTTTGTCGGCCATCTCGGCGGTGATCCAATCCACGTCCACCACGCCGTCACGCGTCACAGGAATCAATCTGGCGCGCCGGCCAAAATAATGTTTCGCCGAATCGTGGACGCACGGGTGTTCGATGGCGGAAATCCAAATCTCATCTTTGTCGCCGAGAATCTTTGAAAAATGGTGGGTGACCATGTTGTTCGCCTCGGTCGCGCCGCTGGTCCAGATGAGGTCCAGTGGATGGCAACCGAGGAACGCCGCGAGCTTTTCGCGCGCGTCGGCGAGCGCGATGCTGGCGCGCGTTCCGGCCTGGTGCATGGACGAGGGATTACCGCCGATTTTCTCGGTCACATTCAGCCAGGCTTCGCGCGCCTCGCGCATGACCGGCGCGGTGGCGTTGTAATCGAAGTAAATCATCGGCCGGACAGGATACTTTTCGCGGCAGCGCTGGCGAGTTTTTTATGGGCGCTGGAAAAGGCGAGCGAATCAAATTCCTCCGGTGCTATCCAGCGGCCGGTGTTGGAAATTCGTCCGGATGGACCAGCGCCACGAATCCGCGACTTGGTTTTGGCATGGGGTCTCGTGGAACCCGTCCCTCCAAGACTGACATAAAACGCCTCCAGCGTAATGCGATAGCGTGTTATGGAGTGTTTCACCGTGCGCAAAGGCTGAATCACCTTTGGTTTAACATCAAAAAGTTTATGGAACACAGCTTCGCCCTCCGGCTTCGTGCCGGTGACTTCAAGGTTCGGGAATTCCCAGAGATGCGCGTTCACGACGCCGGCTGGCCTTTGCTGGACGAGAAACTTGCCGTCACGCTCCACGGCGAAAGCAATGAAATGTCGCGCGGTCGCCGTCTCGCGCTTGCCCAGGTTCGGCAATTCGTCCACGCGGTTTTCCTTGAACGCCATGCACAGTTTTTTCACCGGGCAAATCAAACATTGCGCATTTCGCGGCGTACAGACCAGCGCGCCCAGTTCCATCAACGACTGGTTGAGATGGGAACAAGTCTTCTCGTTGGTGGGGCGAACGTTCTCGCGAGCCGGTGCTTGCGCACGGCCACCATTTTGTTTCAGCTCGTGGGGACGCTCGCCCCACCGGCTGTTATGCGCGCCACAAACTAGCTCTTCCGCCAGCTGCCAAAGCCGCGCGTTCGTGGTTTTTTCCTTCGGGTTCTCTGCGATGCCGAAGAGTCGGGTGAGGACGCGGATGACATTGCCGTCCAGAATCGGCGCCGGCTGGTTGAAGGCGATACTAACAATCGCGCCGGCGGTGTAACGTCCAATGCCCGGCAGGGCCAGAACGTCGTCAAAGTTTCCGGGAAACTGGTAAACCGCGTTTCCGCTTTCCGCTTTCCGCTTTCCGCTTTTCACAATTTGCTGCGCCGTCTTCTGCAAATTGCGGACGCGGGTGTAATAGCCCAATCCTTCCCAGAGCTTGTGGATTTTGGCCGAAGGCGCATTGGCGGCGGCTTCAATCGAGGGCAATTCCCGCATCCACCGCTCCCAAAAGGGGATCACCGTCTTAACCTGCGTCTGCTGCAGCATGATTTCAGAAACCCAGATGGCGTAGGGATCGCGCGTGCGCCGCCACGGCAGGTCGCGCGCGTTGGCGGCGAACCAATCAAGCAACCGCGGGACAAGTTTTTGCAGTTTTGAGTTTTGAATTTTGATATTTGAGTTCAGCCTCATTTGCTGCCGGAATTATTGCCGCAAAAAAACGCAAAAGTCGCAAAAAATCTTTTGTGTCTTTTGGGCTTTATCGTGACTAAACTTTTTCTTGTGAAGCCGCTGACCATCCACACGTGCAAGCTGACCGACGATCAGGCGTCGGCGCTGAAGGTCGCGTTGCTGGCGCGCCACTGGAAGCCGCGCGACATGCCGTATGCGCGGTTCGCATTTGAATCGGACAAAACGAACATCGTGTTTTACGAGAGCGGCAAGCTGGTGGTGCAGGGCAAAGGCACACAGGAGTTCGTGGAGTTCGTGCTGGAACCGGAAATATTGCAGCAGGCCAAGCTGGGCTACGAAACCATCTTGAATCCCGACCTGCTCCTGCCGCGCATCGGCGTTGATGAAAGCGGCAAGGGCGATTTCTTCGGTCCGCTGTGCATCGCGGGTGTTTATGTGAACGAGCAGGTGATTGCCGCATGGAAGGAGGCCGGCATTCGCGATTCCAAGAACATTTCCAGCGACAATAAGATTTCCGACCTCGCCGAACTCATCCGCCAGACGCCCGGCTGCGTGGTGGATTCCGTGGTGGTCGGCAACGAGGCTTACAACCGGCTTTACACGAAGATGCGCAGCGTGAACACGCTGCTGGCCTGGGGCCATGCCCGGGTGATCGAAAACCTCATGGGCAAGCGTTACCAGATGAACCCGCCGCCGGTGAAAGCCATCAGCGACCAGTTCGCCGCGAGCAAAAGTGTGATCGAGAAGGCGCTGATGACCCAGGGCAAGGAAATCCAGCTCGTGCAGCGGCATAAGGCGGAAGAGGACATCGCCGTGGCGGCGGCGTCCATTCTGGCGCGCGACGCCTTTGTGAAAGGCCTGGCGAAGCTCGAAAAAGATTTTGCCCTGAAACTGCCGAAGGGCGCAAGCGCGGCGGTGGATGCGGCGGCGAAACATTTTGTGGCCGAACGCGGCGCGGGTGAGTTGCAGCGGGTTTCCAAGCTGCATTTCCGCACCGCGCTGCGAGCGCAAGGTTTGCCCGAGCCGCCGAAGACCGAGTGGCGAAAGAGTAAAAGCTGAAATGAGCGGCCTGGCTTCGTTCAACCTTACAGCAGCCGGTTTGGCGGCATCCCGCCGCTGCCCAGCTTGGATCCATCCGTGAAAACCGTCATCCATTGGTTCCGCCGCGATTTGCGCATTTCGGACAACACCGCCTTGAGTGAGGCGGCGCGGAGGGCAGAGATTGTCATCCCCGTTTTCATCTTCGAAGACGCCTTTCGCACCGGACCGGATGTCGGCGCGGCGCGGTTGGCGTTTCTACTGCAATCGGTCGAGTCACTCCGCAAAAATCTGGCCGAACTGGGTCACCCGCTGGTTATCCGCTGCGGCAAGTCGGAGGAAATCCTGCCGCAAATCTGCCGTGAAACCAGCGCGCAGGCGGTTTTTGCCAACAAACGCTACGAACCCTATGCCCAGCGGCGCGATGAGCGCATCACCGGCATTTTGCACGCGGCGGGCTTCGGTTTTGAACTATTCAAGGATGCGGTGGTTTGGGAGGAGACCGAAATCCTCACGCAGGCGGGCAAGCCTTACACCGTGTTCACGCCGTATGCCAAGACGTGGAAAGCGAAGCCGATTCCCGCGCCGAAACCGAAATTCAAAACCTCGAACCATCACCCTTTAACTGACAGTATCCAAAGCGACGGGCTGCCGGCGTCGCCGGATCAAATCGGGGTTCCCCTGACGCAGACGATTCCGCCCGGGGGCGAGCGGACCGCGCTGGAACTGTTGCGGAAATTCATGGCCGGCCCGGTTCATGACTACGGCGCGAACCGAAATTACCCCGCGGTGGACGGCACTTCCCTGCTCTCACCACACTTGCGCGCCGGGACGATTGGGATCCGCACAATTCTCGCCGCTTTGAAAACGGCGCAGGCAAACCAAGCGGAAGGCGGGACACGGAAAGCGGATACCGGAGGCGGGGGCGACGTCTTTTTGAACGAATTGATCTGGCGGGAATTTTATTTGCAGGTGCTGCACAACTTTCCGCACGTCACCCGGGGTGCGTTCCGGCCGGAATATGACCAGCTGGCATGGTCGGAAAACCAGGCCCACTTTACCGCCTGGTGCGAGGGGCGCACCGGCTATCCCATCGTGGATGCGGCGATGCGCTGCCTCAACACCACCGGCATGATGCACAACCGGCTGCGCATGGTGGTCGCGATGTTCCTGACCAAGGATCTGTTGATCCACTGGCAATGGGGCGAGCGCTATTTCATGAAGCAGCTCGTGGACGGTGATATGGCAGCCAACAACGGCGGCTGGCAATGGAGCGCCGGCACCGGCACGGACGCCGCGCCGTATTTCCGCATCTTCAACCCGGTGTCGCAGGGCGAGAAATTTGACGCGAAAGGCGAATTCGTCCGCCGTTGGATTCCGGAACTTAAGGGGTTTCCCGATGATTTGATCCAGCAGCCGTGGGAAAACCCGCTGTTGCTGGCGAAATCAAAATATCCGCCACGGATTATTTTGCACGAGGAACAGCGCGTGAAATGCCTGGCGATGTTCAAGGCGGTGAAGGGAAGTTAGTTTCCCGGCAGTCTTTAGATCATTGGTTGTTCTGAAAATCGCCCCTGGTCAAATTTCCAATTTGGCTTTTGTGCCCTTAGCTGTTCCAATCTGGTCAACCAATATTGATTGCATGAAAAAAAGTTTTAATATTTCGCGCCGTTCGTTTCTGCAAAAGACCACGCTGGCTGCCGCCGCCGCCGGTTTACCGCTTTGGTTCGTGCAACGCCGGCTCGACGCCGCTGAAGTCGTCCAGCCGGTCAACAGCCCGAATGCCCGGCCCGGGATCGGATTGATCGGTTGCGGCGGCATGGGCCAAGGGGACGCGAACAATGCCTTGCAATATGGTGACATTGTGGCCGTATGCGACGTGGATGAGCGCCACGTCAACGCTGCCGCGCAGCGGTTCGCGCAGAACGGCAAGGCGCCCGCAAAGTTCACGGATTTCCGCCGGCTGCTCGAGCGTGATGATGTCCAAGCCATTGTGCAGGCCACGCCGGATCATTGGCATACGCTCATCAACCTCGCCGCCGCCAGGGCCAAAAAAGATGTTTACGGCGAAAAGCCATTGACGCTCACGATTGACGAGGGCCGGCACGTCATCCGGGCGGTGCGGGAGAATAAAATTGTTTTCCAAACCGGCACCCAGCAGCGCAGCAGCGCCTATTTTCATCTCGCCTGTGAACTGGTCCGGAGCCAGCGCCTGGGCAGGCTCAAGGAGATTCATGTCTTTGTTCCTGCGGGCACCCGGGGCAACCACTTCGCCAAGGTGCCGGTTCCGGCCGGGTTCAATTATGATTTCTGGCTCGGACAGGCGCCGGCGGCGGAATATTTCACCGAGCGTTGCCACTTCACCTTTCGCTGGTGGTTCGATTATGCCGGAGGCCCCGTCACGGACTGGGGCGCACACCACAATGACATCGCCCGCTGGGCCATGGGGCTCGACGGACCGGTGCAGGTCGAGGCGCGCGTGGTCATGCCGCCATTGCCCGATGGCTATACGACCCCGAGCGAATTTGAAGCCACGCTCGGCTGGGCCAACGGTGTCACCCAAATCATCCGCACCACGACCGCCGAAAGCCCGGGCGGCGGGGTGCTGGACGCGAACGGTCAGCGCAACGGCATCAGATTTATCGGCACCGACGGCTGGATCTGGGTAAATCGCGAAGGCATCAGCGCCAGCGACCCGGAACTGCTGCAGGCCAAGCTGCCGGACAACGCCGTAAAACTGGCGACCAGCAAGAATCACATGGGAAATTTCTTTGACTGCATCCGTTCACGGCAAGACCCGGTGGCGAACGTGGAAAACGGCCATCGCTCAGCTTGCATCGGCCACCTGATCATCATCGCGCTGCGCACCGGCTTGAAGCTGCAATGGAACCCGGAAACGGAAAGCTTCACCGGCGATGGAGCGACCGAGGCCAACCGGCATCTCGCCCGCGAAATGCGCGCGCCTTACGACTATAAGTTTGTGGCGTGAGCGCGGTCAGCCATTCGTCAGCTCGACGAAGTTCTGGAGCAATTGCAGGCCGACCTGCTGGCTTTTCTCCGGGTGAAACTGCGTGGCGAAAACATTGTCATGCCAGACGGAGGAAGCAAAATCACCGCCATAATCAGTGCGGGTGGCGATGATGGAAGCGTCCACCGGCTGGGGAAAAAAACTGTGCACAAAATAAACATAGCTGCCGCTGGCGATCCCGCGATACAGCGGGCAATCGGACTTCACGATCTCCAGTTGGTTCCAGCCAATCTGCGGTATCTTGAGCCCGGGTTTGTCTTGGAAGCGAACGACGCTGCCGGAAAAAACGCCCAGACCGGCGGCGCAGGAATTGAATTCCTCGCTTCGCTCGAACAGCGCCTGGTAGCCGACGCAGATGCCGAGAAACGGCTTGCCGGTTTTGATGAATTTGCGCGCGGCTTCCAGTAGCTCCTGTTTGCGGAGCGCATTGATGCAGTCATCAAACGCGCCGACCCCCGGCAGCACGAGGCCGCGCGCGTCGCCGATCTCGCCGGGACGCTGGACCAGCCGCACGTCCGCGCCGACCTTGAGCAGCGATTTATGGACGCTGCGCAGGTTGCCGGAACCGTAGTCAAGCAAAGCAATCACGCTGCTATGTTAGCCACAGATGCAACCCGGATGAAACAGCGATTTTCCGGCAATTAGACTTTTGTTGGAAAATATTCCGTGCTATTTCCATGCGCAATAGATCGCCAGCCCCTGAGCAATAATTCCCGAAGCACCCTGCTGCGATACTAGCCGTGGCTGGGATTATTGCTCGTCCTCCTGCTGACTACCTTTATCCGGTTTCGCCTGCTCGACATGCCGCTGGAACGCGATGAATGTGAATATACCTATTCGGGCCAGTTGATTCTGGAAGGCATCCCCCCCCTACCAACTCGCCTACAACATGAAATTGCCGGGCACGTACTATGCCTGCTCCGCCGGGATGACGGCCTTTGGTCAAACCGGCGCGGGCCTGCACCTGACCTTGCTGGCCGTCAACGGGCTGACCATTCTTTTTGTTTTTTTTCTGGGTCGAAGGCTTTTTGGCAAGCTGGCGGGGTTGGTCTCCGCCGCGAGTTACGGAATCATGTCGGTGAGCCCGGTGGTGCTGGGGATGGCCATTCACGCGAATCATTTTGTGGTGCTTTTCGCCGTGCCGGCCACGCTGCTGTTATGGCAAGGCCAAAAGAACAACCGGCTGCATTTTATGTTTTTCAGCGGCCTGCTTTTCGGACTGGCCTTTTTGATGAAACAGCAAGGATTAGTTTTTGGAGCTTTCGGCGAAATTTAGGTGGCCGACTACCTGAGGGCCCACTCCGCAGTGAATGATCGCATCGGGGTGTTGGGGTCGGAGCCGCAAATATGTTTCTACGCCCATCGCCGTTCCGCCGGCGGCTATCTCTGCACCTACGCGTTGGTGGAACCGCAGCCGTACGCCCCGGCCATGCAGCGGGAAATGATTCAGGAGATCGAGGCGGCTAAACCGGAATACCTCGCGTGGGTCGGATTTGCCAATTCGTGGATGGTCCAGCCGTCGTCCGATCCGGGAATCTTCCGCTGGTTCAATCGATACCGCGGTGAATTCTATGAACCGGTTGCCCAGGTCGATACCCGGGCTGACGGCGAAACGATTTATTCCTGGAACGGTGCGGTCACCAACCATCCCGACTCCGGTGATCTATCCATCACCATCTACAAGCGCACAAACCCTTCCGGCCATTAATTAGAGCGTCGTCGCCTTCAAGGCTCTTTCTGTCTTCAGCCGCAACTGCCCGCAAGCCGCGTCGATATCACCGCCTTTTTCGCGGCGCAGCGTGGTCGTGACGTCGAGCTTTTCCAGCGCGGCGAGAAACCGTTCGCAGACTTCTTCCGCCGGACGCACCCAAGGCAAATCCTCAACCTTATTGTAGGGAATCAGGTTTACCTTCGCGTAAAGCCTTTTGGCGAGCGTCGCCAGCGGACGCGTCTGCTCCAGCGAATCGTTGACGCCGGCGATCAGGATGTATTCCAGCGTGATCATCCGGCCTTTCAGCTTTTGGTAATCCTCGCACGCAGCGGTAAGCTCGGTGAGCGGATACTTCCGGTTAATGGGCATGATTCGGTTGCGGACTTCATCCGTCGCGCCGTGCAGCGAAATGGCCAGCCGGAATTGCATCGGCTCGACGGCGAGTTTGCGGATCTGCGGCGCGAGTCCGCTCGTGGAAATTGTGATCCGCCGCGCGCCGATGCCCCCGCCCCACGGCGCGTTCAGAATTTTCAACGCCTGGATCAAATGATCATAATTTGCCAGCGGCTCGCCCATGCCCATGACGACGATATTATTGACGAGCCGGGAATCGGTTGCTGGTGGCTGTTTGAAAGTGGCCGGATCGACGGCGGCGGCCGTCATCGACTTGCGATTTTCAGCCTCCAGCTTGCCGCTCTCGCGTTCCACCGCCAGGATCTGCTCGACAATTTCGTGGATGCCAAGGTTGCGTTTCCAGCCGTCCAGGCCGCTGGCGCAAAAGCGGCAGCCGTAGGCGCAGCCGACCTGCGTGGAGATGCAGAGCGTGTGCCGGTCGCTGGCCTCCCCGTAAAGCGCCGGGTTGGCTGGAATCAACACGCTTTCAATGAACGCGCCGTCCGCCAGTTTCCAGAGAAATTTCTGCGTGGTGTCGGGCGAACCCTGCCGGCGGGCGAGTTCGAGGATTTGCAGCGAATAGTTTTCGCGCAGTTTTGCGCGCAGCGTTTTGGGCAGATTGGACATCGCGTCCCACGCCAGGGCGCGGCGCGCGTAAAGCCAGTCGAGCAACTGATCCACCCGGAAGGCAGGCTCGTTCCACTGCTTGAACTGGGCGGCGAGTTCCTCGCGGGTCAGGGATTTGATGTCGGTCAGCACATCTTCACGTTAAACGGTGGGGGACGGAAAACCAAGCCGCGTTCGCATGCGGCGCAGCCGGTCATGGATATTGCAAACGATAAAACTGGCTGCCGCCGGCCGGGACGCAGAGGATTTGATTTTGCCCATTGGTGAAGGTCACCGGGTTGGTCACCACCGTCCAATTCGTCGTGGTCAAATCCGGGTTTTGCTGCAGCTCAAAACCGCCCGGCGGTGACGGCCACGACAAAAGCAGATTGGTGCCGGCGAGGGTGACCCCCAAAACTGCCGGCGGCAATGAAACCTCAAAAATCGGGCTGGCCAGATCGGTGACGGCATAAATGTTAGTGCCGCCCTGGATGGTGACGATGCCGAAATACTGGCCCGGCGGCGCAGTCGGGGCCACGGTGAGGCCAAACACGACGTCGCTATAAGTTTCACCGGGCAGCAAAATGCCGGGCACATTGGCGAAGAATACATTCGTGTCCGCAGCGAGATAAGTATTCGCCGCATCAATCAAATCAACCTGCAGATTGTTGAGGAAAAGCGTATCGGTCAGGCTGGTGTTGATGAGCGCGCCGGTAAAGATGACTTCATTGCTCCCCACATCCGTTTGAGCGGCCGGCGTCAGCACGAACGCCAAATCCGCGCGCGCCGAAGTCACCCGCAGAAACACCAAAACGGACAGCAGCAGGAATGGTCTTAAGCGCCGGGCATGCATAGTTCAATGACCAATGGCAAACAAGATGGCGTTGTTGATCGCATAGACGAATCCGTTGATGCCGACGACGGTGGGCGTGTATGCCTCCCCGACGCCCGTGGTCAAAACATTGGTTTGCGAGAGCGTGTTGGAGGCCAAATCCCACCGATAGAGCCGGCCATCCTCGTTGTTGGCCAGCACGGATTTGGTGAACGGATCAATGGCGGCGGAATTGATGCACCACTCGCGCACGGCATTGGGATGAGATGGATTTCGCAGGTTGGGATCGGGCGTGGGGCCGGGGATGGTGAGGACTTCATTCATCACCGTGGCACCGGAGACCGGATCCGTTTCACTGTTCTGTGGATCGAGAATGGCAATTTTATTGACGCCATCCCCATTGAGACCGGGATCGGCGTAATTGTTATATTTGGTCATCAGCAAATAGGCTGAAGTGCCGTGATAGGATGGAACCATGGCCGCCGGCACAATCGATGCCGTGTCATCCCAGCCGAATGCGCCGGGCAGCTTGCTTTGGGTTAGCGTGCGGTCGAAATGCAGCAGCCACCCGCGGTCATTATTTGAATACCAGGGGTTTTCCAGCACGCCATAATAGACATCGCCGTCCGGGCCGACCGTGGGCGAGGCCGTGCCGTCGTCATCCACGTTGGCGTCGTTCCCGGAATATTTTACATCCTTGAGCCGGACGCTGGCCAGCGGCTGGAGATTCCGGCTGTCCAGAGCGACGAGATAGCCATAGCCGGAATAACCGTTGTTCACGCCGAGATAAAGCGTCAGGTGATCGTTACTCAAAGCCGGCGAGCAGTTCATGGCGACCTGGCTGATCGTGGCATTTGTGACAGTGTTGCTGGCGGCAATCCAAGTGCCCGTCCCGTTGAAATCAATCCGGGCAATGCCGCTCGGGAGGTTCAAGGGGTTGGAACCGGTGACTTGAAAGCCGAAGAATATGTTTCCATAACGATCCGCGGTGATCGGGGTATTGATGTACACGGTGTTCAAATAGGCGTTCGTGTTGGCCAAATAATTGGTCAGCCCGTAAAATGCGACTTGGCCAATTACCGGAGCCGCATTTGTCGTATCGGGAGTGTCGCAATAATAAACCGTGCCGCCGCCGCCGGCAAAATAAAGCCGGTTCTTTGGCGTCAAGGTGGGGGAATAACTTGGAATCCAATTGTGTGGCGGCAAAATATAATCCGTGGTTTGCATCCAATTCACCGCCCCCGTCGCGCCCGCCAGCGCTTGAATTTCGAAACCGCCCGACGCGCCGGTCTTTACCGGCACAATCACCGTGTTGGAACGGGTGATCAAAGGCGAACCATAGTGGATGAACAGTTCGGCGATGTTGTTGGTGGGAACACTCAAATCCACCGTCGTCTGCCACACGATGCGGCTAAGCGGCTGGGACGCGACCGCCGAAATCGTGCCGTGTTGCGGGTCATGGGCGTAGCCACTCCACGGAAACCGGATACTTTGCGCCGAAACCGTTCCGGAAACCAGCACAGCCACCATCGCGGCCAGCGTAAAACCGCCTGCGGAAACCGTGCACCGAACCGAATCTGGATTAAGACGAGGCATGACAAACTTTATTAAAAGTTATGCCTAAATGCCGCCGCTGCAACTGAAATCAATACGTAAGCATTTCCATTTCGCGCTGGCCTTTCTCGGTCAACTGCCAGCGGCTGCCGTGCTGCACGACGAGTTTGCGGCACGGATTGGCGTGATATTCCGCCTCATTCACCGAGATCAACTGGACTTTCGCCGCGCCCTTGATTTCCGAGGCGGCGCGGGGCATGAGCGCGAAGGCGACCCCGTTGTAGTTCAGGGCAATTTCATAGCCGGCGACGCCCTCCCGATCCGCCCGGGGATTTTTCAGGACCAGTGCCGCGTAGCGCTTTAGATACGGAAAGTTCGTCGCCCGCACCAGCACCCGACAGAGTTCCGTCTGGCCGCGGAGAAAATTCAGGAGGCTGAACGGCTTCACCGGATTGTGCTCCGCCAGCAGGATTTCGCGCGGGTCGAGGCCGTCGAGGTTCTGGCCGTTCCATTCACCGTGGTCGTTGCGTTCGCCCGTGCCGTTCTTTTTGAACCAGGCAGCGTAACTGTCGTTCACCAGTAAGTTTAGCTCAAAATGGACGTGCGCGCGTTCTTTGCCGATCCGCTCGCTCGTGTTCGAGGTCCGGCCCATGGTGGCAATGACGTCGCCGGCGCGGACGGTCTGGCCCGCCGACACGCTGGCGGCGCTCAAATGTGCGTAGAGCGAGTAAATCTCGAGGCCCTCGATGATATGCCGGATGACGATGTATTTGCCGTAATTGGACAGCCCGGCCTTCAGGTTGACATACATCACGGTGCCGTCGGCGGTGGCCATAACGGCATCGGTCGGTTCGCCCCGCCGGTCATGCTGCTGGCTGCGGATGTCCAGCCCCTCGTGCATCTGCCAGCCATCGCTGCGCACGCAGCCGAAACTGCCGGTGGTCCAGGAACGGTCCGGCGACGTGGGCGCAAAGAATTTCAATTCGCTCCCCACCGTGTAGAGCGCGTGGTTGGCCGTCGGGAATTGGAACGGTGTTTGCGCTGACAAACCGGCGGCCTGTGAAAGCCAAATGCCCAGCGCCAGCACCCGGACGATCAGAAACTTCATTTCAATTTTCCCTTGGCGATCTGCTTGGCCATGTTGTTAAGGCCGATCACCAGTTGTCTGGCTTCCTCGCGCGAGGCGTCCGGCGTGAATGCCAGCACGCCGCCGGCGATCCGATGGGTGATCAGCGGCGCCGCCAGCCAGCGGCTATCCTTGGTGTGGTTGCTCCACTGTCCGAAGATAACAAAATATTTTCCCACATAGGCCGACGAATACTGCTCCAGCGTCAAGGCTCCCATTTCGTCAAATCGCACCTCCACCGCGTAGCCGACGGGCGATTCAAGCAGCGTCGCCCTGATGATATTGGCCTCGGTCAGGATCGCCTCGGAGTTGATCGTGATCTGAACTGGCTGTGAACGGATCACGGACACGGTCGTGCCGGAGCCCGGCATCTGCGAGCGATTTTCCAAATGGATGCGCAATGTGGCCAGATGCTTGTCGCCTTTGCCGGATTTGTCCGACGTGCAGCCGCCGCCCGCCAGCCAGATGGCGGCGAGCAGCAAATAAAGATTGAAACCGCGCGCATTAAAATTCATAGTGGCCCACACAAAAACGCAACCAACCAACAAAGTAAAGACGATATGGGACAACAATACAACAAAACCGAACACAAAAAGCGCCGCAAGGCCTACCTCAAACGCAAGAAGGCTGTCATCAAGGCTAAAGTCGCCACCAAGAAAAAAGGCTGAGCCACAGTTTGAAGCTTAAAGGCCGTCTACGGACGGCCTTTTTTATTGGGTCGGGTATCCGCCGGCTGGCGGCCGTGAGCAGGACACCAGCCCTCTCGGGACGAAAATAATTCCGGCACGGACCTTTGCACTTGAGTTTACCGGCCAAGCTGTTTTAGTGGGCGGCACATGAACAAAGCTGAAATAGCCGCCACCTTGCGGACCGAAGTCGGGGAACTGGAAGTCTTGATTAAAAAACTTCAGACCCGCCTCGAACGGTCCAAGCGGCTCGTGCTGGATATTGAGGCGGAAATCGCCGGTCCGGCGGTGAAACAAAAAGCTCCGGACAGCAAGTTCCGCAAGGTGATCGACCAGGTCTTTGGCGAAAAGCCCAAACCGGGCCAACGCTGAAGTAAGGTTGCGATTACTGGACGAGTTTCCGCCGTCTCAACCCCGCTTCAACCGCTTGGCTTGCCACTTCGAACTGGCGGCGATTTGGATTGCCCGCCGCGCCCAGGCGGTCAGTTCCGGCGCGCTTTCCAGGATGTCGGGCGGAACTTCGTGATACGACATCGTCAGCCTTTTGCCCCGCGACTCGTAGGTGAACGGCCCCATGCCGCGCGACGTGTAATCTGCCGCGCTCGCTGCATCCGTTTTGAAGAACAACCGGCCCTCATCCAGAATCCCGAAGAATTTATCGCCGGCATAAAGGCCATGCGCGCCGAACATCGCCCGCGCGCGCAACTCCGGCAACGCGCCCAACTGGTCGAGCACAAATTCCTTGAACGAGTCGTCCGGCATAGCTGGCGTGGCGGCACGTCGGCAGACTGCCGCATTTATTTATTTTAGATGAGGCAGCTCTGCCGAGTCGCCGCCACATCAACTTTTCTGCGCTGCCTTCGCCCAGGCGTCTTTCAACGTGATGGTGCGGTTAAAGACGAGCTTGCCGGGCTGGGCATCGTAATCCAAAGCAAAGTAGGCGAGCCGTTCAAATTGGTAGCGGACCTCCGGTCGCGCATCCTTCAATGACGGTTCGAGCTTGGCCGTTACCACTTCGAGCGAGTGCGGGTTCAGGACGGATTTGAAATCGCGTCCGTCCTTGTCCGGTTCAGCTTCAGTGAAGAGCCGATCGTAAAGGCGCACCTCCGCCTCCACCGCGTGCGCCGCGCTGACCCAATGAATCGTCCCCTTGACCTTGCGATTGGACGTGGCTCCGCCACTTTTGCTGTCGAGGTCGGCGGTGCAGCGCAGCTCCACGAGGTTGCCGGCGGCATCTTTAACCACTTCTTCGCACTTGATGATGTAGGCGTATTTCAACCGCACTTCGCCGCCGGGTTTCAACCGGAAAAACTTCGGCGGGGGCACCTCGGCAAAATCTTCGCGCTCGATGTAGAGTTCGCGGCTGAAGGGAATCTTCCGCTTGCCGGCGGTTTCGTCCTCGGGATTGTTGACCGCCTCCAGTTCCTCGACTTGGCCTGCGGCATAATTCGTGATCACCACCTTGATGGGCCGCAGCACGGCGAGCCGGCGGAGGGATCGTTTATTCAAGTCCTCGCGGATGGCGAATTCCAAAACCGACACGTCCGTCAGCCCGTTATACTTGGTAATGCCGATGTTGTAGGCAAAGTTGCGCAACGCTTCTGGAGTGACGCCGCGCCGGCGGATACCGCTGATGGTGGGCATCCGCGGATCGTCCCAGCCGGTGACTAGTTTTTCGTCCACGAGCTGCATGAGTTTGCGTTTGCTCATGACGGTGTACCCGAGCGAGAGGCGGGCAAATTCGTATTGGTGCGGCAATGGGCGCGGCAGCCCGAGGCTTTCCAGAATCCAGTCATACAGCGGCCGGTGCACTTCGAATTCCAGCGTGCAGATCGAGTGCGTGATGCCTTCGATATAATCGCTCAAACAATGCGCAAAGTCGTACATCGGGTAGATACACCATTTCGCGCCCGTGTGATGATGCTCGGTCTTCTTGATGCGGTAAAGCAGCGGGTCGCGCATCCAGATATTGGCGGCGTCCACCTCAATTTTCGCGCGCAGCACCCGGGAGCCGTCGGTGAACTCGCCGGCTTTCATGCGCTGGAACAGGTTCAGGTTCTCCTCGACGCCGCGGTCGCGGAAAGGCGAAGCCTTGCCGTTGCGACGATACTCGTCGGTCTCCTCCGGAGTCAGGTCGCAGACGAAGGCTTTGCCCTTTTCGACCAGCTGCTCGGCGAAATCGTAAATCTGGTCGAAATAATCGCTGGCGTAGAATGGCTCGAATATCTCCGATTTCCGGTTTCCAATTTCCGACTGGGTGACCGCCGGCAGATAAAAATCCCGCCGGCCTTCCTCGGCGACCGTCTCGGGCGTCATGCCTTTGGGCTTCAATCCCAGCTTGTCGTCGGCCCAGCCGGCGATAAGCCAGTTCACGTCGGCCTGGATGGAATCAACGTATTCCACATCTTCCTTGGCCGGATTGGTGTCGTCCATCCGGAGGTTGCAGACGCCGCCGAACTCGCGCGCAATCCCGAAGTTCAGGCAGATGCTCTTGGCGTGGCCGATGTGGAGGTAGCCGTTGGGTTCCGGCGGAAAGCGGGTGTGGATGCGCGAGTATATGTTTTCCGCCACATGCGCGGCCACGATATCGCGAATGAAGTCGGATGGGGCGGCGGGCACTGCGGGTTCTTTGGTTTCCAAACTCATAAAAGGTCACGCAGCGTAACAAAGGGCTTGGCGGATGTCCAATCGCCAGCCAACAATGTGGGGCCATGACCAGCATCGAAACCATTATCTGCCTGATGCTATTGCTGATGGCCGTGCCGGATCTCTGCCGAAAGCTCGGCCGGCCGGCGCTGGCCAACGTGTGCTTTGTGGTGTTCGGCCTCGCTCTCGGTCCGTTGGTGAAATCCGACGTGGCCACCATGGTCAAGGAGGCGGGCGAAGTCGGTTTTCTGCTGGTGCTGTTCGAGGTGGGGCTGGAAATCGATCTCCCGCCGCTGCGCAAACTGCTGCCATCGCTGCGGTTCGCCGTGTTGTGGTCGCTGTGTCAATATCCGCTCGTACTTGGTCTGGCGTGCGCCTCGGGCCTGAGTTTGGCGGAAGGCCTGCTGGCGGCGGCGGCCTTGACCAGTTGTTCGATGAGCATGGCATATTTCGGCTGGAAACATTTTCCAGGTCTCATCGAACCGGCACGCGGGTTGATTTTGCAAATCATGATCGTGCTGGAAATGATGGCCATCGTGGTGTTAAGCCTCGGCTCCGTGGCGGTAAAATCCGGTTTCAGCTGGATCATTCTCCTGAAGCTGGCAGGCATGGCGGTGACCGTCTTTCTGATCAGCCGCTTTGCGACGCACGTGGTGAAGCTATGCCAGTGGATCATCAGCAAGACCACGCACTGGCGCGTGCATTTTCTCGTGCTGCTGGTGCTGGTCATCTGCGCCGTCGGCAACCGGCTGGGGCTTTCGGCGGCCAAAACCGCATTCTTCCTGGGCTTGTTTATGAGCCGCGCCCGGCTGGAGGGCGTGGGCGTGGAGGAATACATCGCGCCCATCAGCCGGCGGTTTTTGATTCCGGTCTTCTTTGTTTCGCTTGGGCTGGCGGTGGAGACGCCGGTGCTGTTTTCGCGGATCGCCTTGCTCACCCTGTGCGGCGCATTTCTGCTGCTCGGTTTCCGGGAAATCGTGCACCGGCGCTGGCTCAAAACGGGCGGTGAAGCGCGGGCCTACCTCTTGCTGTGCCCGAACCTGACGATGGCCGCGCTGGCGGCCAACGCCTTGTTCAGCGCGGACCGGCGGGACGCCGCGACGTGGGTGATTTTGAGCGGCCTGTTCATGTCCGTCATCTCGCTGCTGCTCCTGCCGCGCGCCGGCAATGATATAACCAAGCCGTCCACCATCCAGATTTAGCTGACGGCGCCCCCTACGCCGGCTTGTCGGCGACCAGCGGCAGAAACTGCCGCGTCTCCGGGTCGTAGGCAAACAGTTCCGCCGTGGCAATCTTGAAAAACCAGCCGTGCAACCGCAGCGAACCGTCCATCAACCGCTCCTGCACGCAGGAATAGCTGTGGAGGTTGTCCAGGCCGAATAAAACATTTTCCTCGGCGGCGGCGGTTTCGCGTTCGGTGGTTCCGTGGAGATGGGCGTATTCCTTTTTCAAGGTTTCCAGCACGGGCGCGGCGAGATTCAGCCAGTCGCGCAGGTGCGGCATGGTTTTGCTCACCGGCGCACTGCCCAGCATCGCGGTGATTGCGCCGCATTGGGAATGGCCGCAGATCACGATGTCGCTGACGCGCAGCGTCTCCACGGCAAATTCGATGGCGGCGGCGGTGGAGTTGGTGTCGCCGCGCACATTGGCCGGCGGCACGATGTTGCCGACGTTCTTGACGACAAATAGGTCGCCGGGTTTGCTTTGGGTGATGAGCTCGGCCAGCACGCGCGAATCCGAGCAGGTGATGAATAGCGTGTGCGGATTCTGCCCTTCCTGCGACAGCTTGCGGAACAGCTTCCGGTAATTGCCGAACGCGTCGGTACGGAACTTGTGGACGCCTTCAATGAGCCGTTGCATTACAAAAACAAATTATTGGCCAAGGGTTTTGTTTTTGGCGCGGGATTCTTCCATCAGGCGCACTTTGAACTTCTTCAATTCCTCCTGCAGCCGCGCGTCGCCCGTCGCGATAATCTGCGCCGCGAGAATTCCCGCATTCCGCGCCCCATTGATGGCGACCGTCGCCACCGGCACACCCGGCGGCATCTGTACCATCGAAAGCAACGAATCAAAACCGTCCGTGGATTTGCCAAGGATCGGCACACCGATGACTGGCAGCGTCGTAAACGCCGCCGTGACGCCGGCCAGATGTGCCGCGCCGCCCGCGCCGCAAATGAACGCCTTGATGCCGTGCGCCGGTGCGCCGGAAACGTATTCCTCCAGCCCGTGCGGATCTCGGTGGGCAGAAATAACCTTGGCCTCCGAACCGATGCCGAATTCTTTCAGCGCTTCGGCGGCGGCCTTCATCGTGGGCCAGTCCGAATCGCTGCCCATTAAAATGCCGACCTGTGGCTTGTCCGATAAATTTTTCATTGTCGGACAAAATTGAGCGAAGAAATCGCTCACTTGGCAAGCAGCAAAATACGTTTCAATTTGATCATTCATTTCAACGCCAAGGCGCCAGGGATCGATCAGGTTTTCTTTCCGACTTGGCGTTTTTGCGCCTTTGCGTTGACAAATCTGCGGTCTGCCACCCGTCATTCGTGCCAATTTGTGAAATTCGTGTCTGTTTTTTCTTTGTCGCTACGGGTCGGATTGCCGGCTGGGAGCGGCCAATTCAATTCGTGCCAATTCGTGAAATCCATGTCAGATTTTTTCTTCGATGACCTTGAAGAACATTTCAGAATTTCTCGCGCTGCGTCGGAACACCTCGTTGCTGCTCGTCGCGCTCGTGCTGGCGGGTACCGGTGAAAAACTCTGGCTCGGCTTCGCCCCCAAATATATTGAGACGCTGGGCGGCAGCATTCTGATCATCGGCCTGTTCGACGCGCTGCAAACGTTTCTCGGCGCGATTTACGCCTATCCTGGCGGCTGGTTGACGGATCATTGGGGCCAAAGAAAATCGCTGCTGCTGTTCAGCTTGATCTCCATTTCCGGTTACGTATTGGTTTTGGTCTGGCCGAGCTGGCTGGCACTGCTGCTGGGTTCTTTTTTGTTCCTCGCTTGGAGCGCATTATCGCTCCCGGCCACTCTTTCCGTCATCGCCACGTCGTTGCAAAGCCACCGGCACACCATGGGCGTGGGGGTGCAATCCATGATCCGCCGGGTGCCCATGATGCTCGGGCCGTTGATCGGCGGCTGGCTGCTCACGCGGTTCGGCTGGACGGACGGGGTGCGCTACGCCCTTGCGCTGTGCATCGCCATGAGCCTGCTGACACTGGCGTTTCAATGGTTCATGTTCGAACCCGACTCCCGTGGCCGCCGAGGTAACGAGGCTCAAACTAAATACCCCGAAGCAGCCTCCTCGAATCGAGTGCCAAGACCTAACGCGGCGACCCCGCCTACTTTTCTTACCATTGTCAAATCCTTCACCCCCGCGCTGCGCGAACTGCTCGTAAGCGACATCCTCATCCGCTTCTGCGAACGGATTCCCTATGCGTTCATCATCTTGTGGGCGATGGACCACGGCGGCGTTACCGCGCAGCAATTCGGTTATCTCGTCACGTTCGAGATGGTCACGGCCATGCTCTGCTACCTACCCGTCGCGCATCTGGCGGACAAATACGGCCGCCGCCCGTTCGTGCTCATCACGTTCGTCTTCTTCACGCTGTTTCCGGTCACGCTGATGTTTGCGCACGATTTCAAGTGGCTGGCGCTGGCGTTCGTGGTGCGCGGATTGAAGGAATTTGGCGAGCCGGCGCGCAAGGCGCTCATCATCGGCGAGGCCGTGCCGGAACTCCGCGCGCGGACCTACGGCGCGTATTATCTCATCCGCGATTGCACGGTCACCACCGGTTCCTTCCTCGGCGCTTGGCTCTGGTATCTCAGCCCGCAGGCCAACTTCATCGGCGCCGCCATCTGCGGCGCGCTGGGTACCGGCTGGTTCTGGTGGGTTATTTGCCGGAAACCGCAGAATTCAATTCGTGCCAATCCGTGAACTTCGTGTCAAAATCTTCATCGGATGACCACCGCCAACAAAATCACGATCCTGCGCATTTTGCTGATCCCGTTTTTTGTCGTCGAGGTCCTTTATTACGTGGAGACCGGCAATGAATTGCACCGGCTGCTGGCGATCATCTCCTTTGCGGTGGCGGCGATTCTCGACGGCGTGGACGGTTATGTCGCGCGGCATTATAACCAGTGGAGCGAACTCGGCACGGTGCTGGATCCGCTCGCGGACAAGCTGCTGCTGGTCTCCGCCATCGTCGTGTTGAGTTTTGACCACGCAACGCGGCTGGCGATGATTCCGCTCTGGCTCACCGGCACCATCATCGGGCGCGATCTGCTCCTGTGCCTCGGCGTCGTTGTCGTCCGTTTCACCGTGGGCAAAGTCACCGTGCGGCCGCGGATCACCGGCAAGATCGCCACGGTGCTGCAAATGGCTTTGGTGCTGTGGATCCTTCTGAAATGGTCAGAACACCACCCGTTCCGCCTGCGCCTCGTCAGTCTCGCCGCCGGTTTGTTTACGGGCGCGTCCGGCCTGCTCTATGTCTGGGACTTCATGAAACAGCTCGGCGCGCATCCAGCCAGTCTGCCAATACAAAAAAAACCCAGATGAACGCGGATAAGAATTTGTAGCGGCGGTCTTTGACTGCCGAAAATGTCGCCCACCGAGCGAGCTACAATTCCGCTGCGTCTGAAATTTGGTTTTCATCCGTGTGCATCCGTGTTTATCTATGGTTAAATCTTTATGGCCAAAGCAATCGAACTCAAACTGAAGGCGGGCGAAGTCGCCCCGAAATTCACCGCTGCGACCAACGGCGGCGGAAAAATCTCGCTCGCCGACTTTCTCGGGAAAAACGTCATCCTGTACTTTTATCCGCGCGATGACACTCCGGGCTGCACCAAGGAAGCTTGCGCCTTCCGCGATCAATTTGCGGATTTCAAGAAACGGGGTGCAGTCATTCTCGGCGTCAGCACCGACCCGGTGAAGTCGCATGACAAGTTTGTCGAAAAATTCAAATTGCCGTTCACCTTGCTCGCGGACGAGGACAAGAAAATTGTCGAAGCCTACGGCGTCTGGGGCGAGAAAAGCTTTATGGGCCGGAAATATCTCGGCACCAACCGCGTGACGTTTCTTATCGGACCGGATGGCCGGATAAAAAAGATCTGGCCGCTGGTGAAGCCGGAGGCGCACGCGGCGGAAGTGCTGGCGGCGCTGGCATGACAATTGAGGTAAGGAAATTGCCAATCAGTGGTTAGTATTGCCCGCATGAATATGGGATTGTAATACCAACTTGATTCGGGCGCACAGCCGTTTCTTCAGTGGACACCCTCTGTCCCGCCTCCTTGGCGACTGTGGCCCGGATCGGTTTTTAAAAAAATCCCCATTTGACAGGCGTGTATTGAAGTTGGAGAATCCCGCGTTGGCAATTTTCAACCTAATTTAAACAAAAAACGATTATACCATTATGGCAATACCTGTCGGCTCCCAAGCCCCTGATTTCACGCTCAAATCCAAAACCGCTTCCGGCCTAGTGGACGTGAAGCTGAGCATCAACTTCGGCAAAACCAACACCGTGTTGCTGTTTTTCCCGCTCGCCTATACCAGCGTCTGCACGGCGGAGCTGTGCGACGTGACCAACGGCCTGCAGTCTTTCCCGGGTGCCAGCTTCATCGCCATAAGCGTGGACAGCCCGTTTGCGCAGGAGGCGTGGGCCAAAACCAACAACATCCAGGTCACCCTCGCCAGCGACCTGAACAAGGAAGTCATCAAGAAATATGGCGTGGTGTTCCCGATGCTCGCCGGCGTGGGCGACACGGCGGCGCGCGCGGCCTTCGTCATTGATAAAAACGGCGTGGTTCAATACAGCGAACAGACCCCCACGCCGAAGGATCTGCCGAACTTCGAAGCCATCAAGGCCGTGCTGGCGAAATTGAAGTAATTGTTTCCCGCTTTCCGAGGCGCGTCGAAAGACGCGCCTTTTTTGTTGTCACCCAAATAACCCCGGGATTATTTCTGCCGGATGCTGGCCTCAAAAGACCTTCGCATCTTCCCTTACCACACCGCATAATCTACATTTGTAAATTATCCGCTTGACATTATCTACGTTTGTAGAGATTCTCGCCTCATGTCCAAGCCAGCCGTTGAACTCACCGAGTCCGAATGGTCCATCATCAAGGCCGTTTGGGAAACCGAACCCTGCACCGCGCCCGCCATTCAGGAAAAACTGTTCCCACCGACGGGCTGGCACTACTCCACCGTCCGCACGCTGATGGACCGCATGGTGACCAAGGGCGTGCTCAAGGCAAAAAAAACAGGCAAGCTTACCATTTATCAATCGGTCGTCACCCGCGCCCAGGCGCAGAGTGGCGAACTGTTCTACGCGCTCAAGCACGCTTTCAACGGCGCGCTCACGCCCATGGTGCAATGCCTGCTGGACAGCCGGAATTTGAATGCGGATGAACTGGCGGAGTTGGAATCCCTGATCAAGGCCAAGAAAAAATCCGCGAAAAAATGACATGAAACTCAAGCCCCTGATTCCTTTGCTATCACTGCTCAAAGCGGTTCTGAAGTACACGCAGTCCAGACTCTTCGCGTTTGTCTGCCATCATCGGAGTTCGCGGAGCGTTTGGACTGCGGCGGTTCACCGCCGGTATTCCATGGCGGCACTAAAACAAGACTTCGAAAGGCTGAAATGAATTCCATCATCGAAACACTGAACCAGTGGGGCGGAAACTTTTTGGCCTTTGGCTGGCCGATGCTCTGGCAATCGAGCCTGCTCATCGCCGTTCTTTTCGCGCTGGATTTTTCATTGCGGCGCCGGCTGCGGGCATCCATCCGCTACGCGTTATGGCTGGTGGTGCTCGTTAAACTTTGCCTGCCGCCCACGCTCGCGCTGCCCACGAGTCCGGCTTGGTGGATGCACAAAACTCCGCCCCCAATCGCTACCAAACCAAAGTTGCATTTTACCGTTACTTACGACAACACACCGCTCCCGGAAATTCCACAAACACCGCTACCGGCTTTTGTTCCGCCGAAACCGGCCATGACAAACGCTGCGTGGTTGTCGGTTGCAGCGGTTGCCGTTAGCGTGGCGCTATTTGCGTGGCTGCTGGTGCGTTGGTGGCAAATCACGGGGCAAATTCGCCATGCGGCTGCTTCTGGACGGTTGAACACCATCGCTGCGGCAGCGCAAAATATCGTCGGCTTTAAAATGAATGTGCCGGTGAAGTTGGCAGCGAACTCGATCTCGCCCGCCGTGTGTGGATTTTTCCATCCAGCGATTTTGATTCCGCAATCGGTCGCGGAAAACTTCGCCGACGAGCAATTGCTCACAGTATTGGTGCATGAATTGATTCACCTGCGTCGCCGTGACGTGTGGGTGAACTTTTTGCAGACGCTCTTGCAGGTTGTTTACTGGTGGCACCCACTGGTATGGATGGCAAACGCCCGAATCCGCCGTGTGCGCGAGGAAGCCGTGGATGATGCCGTGATGTTGGCATTGCGCGACGAGGCTGATACTTACGCACCCACATTGTTAGAAGTGGCGAAACTGGCCCTGAACCGCCCTTTGGCTACACTGGGTCTGGTGGGCATCATGGAATCACGCGGCGCGTTACGACAGCGCATCGAGCGACTGGTTGATTTTCGTGCTCCTCGCCATGCCGGACTGACGCTGGTTTCGATTCTGGGAATTCTGGCTTTCACCGCCGTCGCCGTGCCGATGGGCGAAGGGCCGGTTCTGCCGGAAAAAGTTTCTACGCCTGCGATTGTTCCTGCTTCTCCTTTGCCGAAGCCGGCTAGCATCAACACCAACCTGCCCGAGGTTTTGATCACGACGCGGTTTTATCAAGCCGCCGCTGCTTTGAAATCTGATCAGGACAAAGGCACCGCCATCACTACGTCGCTTGTCATGCCAGCGGAGTTCGCGCAATTGCAAACGAGTCTGGAATCTAAAGGCTATCGAAAGTTCTCCGGGCCGCGCATGGTGACCATCAGCGGTGAACGTGCGGATATGTACGTTGGCAACGGAACCAACAGCACGAGTTTTTCCTGCCGTCTAACCTTGACCAACGGGCTGATTGAACTGATGGTTCAGGGTCAGGTTGTCTATCCGCTGAATGGCGGTCTGGCCACGAACCAATTCAAGGGAAATATGGCAACCATCGAGAATCACGGGGGCGTCATGATCAGCGTGGTGCATTCGCCCGGTTCCGGCTGGACCAACCTCGTCGTGCTCGCCCATGTCGAAATCATCACGAACACTCAGAATTTTCAACAACGGCCTCAGGCCATCGTTAAGCCAACAGGTGAAATCGGCCGGTCCAATTTCATCGCCACCGTTCCCGGACGTCAGGCCATCATCGCCAAACTTAAACAGATCCGGCTCGCCGAGTTTTCCAGCGCCGGTCTGCCGCTGAGTGAAGTGCTGCGGCGACTGTCGGAACAATCCTTGTTGCGCGAAACGAATCATGCGGGGATCAACTTCTTGACTGATGACCACGAGGATAATTCAGGCATCCCGGTATCGGCGATCAATCCCTTGACCGGTATGCCAATACTGCTCAAACCCATTCCCTCCTCTGGCCAGCCTCCGCAGACAAACCCGGCGACCGGCATTAGTTACAACTCGGCGGACGTTCCCGTCACCGTAGCCGCGATGCAAGACGTGACGCTGGCAGACGTGCTTGATGCCGTCGTGGCGGGAGCCAGCCGGCCAATCAAGTATTCCGTACAAGATTTTGCCATCGTGTTTTCACTGAATCAGCCGCCCGCCAACCCGTTATTCGGCCTCGTCTTCCTGACGGACACGAATTCGTTCCTGAAGGCTTTGCAGAAAGTCACGAGCCTGCAGACCATCAGTGTTCCTGTCCAGGCCCAAAGCTATTTCAGCACTCTGGGCGTGGATTGGGATTCACCCCCAGGCAAGTCGATTTCGTACCAAGACCGGTCAGGGCGACTGTATGTTAAAGCCACGGGATCGGATTTGAGATTGGTTGAACGCGCCCTTGATCAATTGGCCGGCTCCGCTTTGGAAAAGCCGCCTGTGGAAAAAACCGCCCCGATGACCATGACTTTCCGGGTGGATCCGCGGGTTCTGTTGGTCGATCTGACGAATCAACTGGCAGAGGCGGGCGTAAAAATCCCGACGACGTTTTATTTCTATACAGCCAATGGAATCTTATTTGTTCGGGGTTCCGGTGAACAACTGGCACGGGTGAACCGGGTGGTGCTGAAGTTGAATGGCTTGTCGGACAAGAATATTGAGGCCGATGCCAGACAATTTGTCGGGCAAACTGCCACATTTGGATTGGATGACACCTCAACAACCAACCTGTTCACGAGGGCGTTCAAGGTGGATCCCCGTTTGTTCCCAGCGGCGTTACGAAATATCGCCGGCGAGCAGACCAACACGGTTTCGGCGATGGCCAGAAGTTTTTTCAGCCAATTGGGCGTGAACTTGGATTTCCCCGCCGGCAAGTCGGTTTTCTATGGCGACCGGCTGGGCGTCTTGTTTGTCAAAGCCACGGAATCTGATTTGGATATTATTGAACGGGCCATCCAGACCATTAACACCGCCCCGCCGCAAATCCACATCAAGGCCCGATTTGTGGAGGTGCCGAAGCTGGGTTTCGTTGATCCGAAAATGTTCACCAACCATCCCAACGGCCAGATGACGGGCATTCTGACCGGTGAAGACTTCAAGACTATTCTGCAGTTGTTGCAAGCAAAGCCCGGGTTTGAATTGCTGGCCGAGCCGGAAGCGACCACCACCAGCGGACGGCAAATGCAAATGCGGGCGACGCAAATTATGAATTTCGTCACCAACTTGGTCCTTGAGGAAAGTTATACCAACCGAGCTGGGCTTATTATTTCCAATACCATTGTGCCCCAATCCACGCGGCTTGAGACCGGTCCGGTTTTGGATGTGGTTCCTTACGTCTTAGCTGACGGCTACACCATCAGCCTGGCGCTCATCCCGACCTTGACGGAATTTTGGGGATACGACACTCCCACCAATACCACGACGGGTTACGACCGCGCCGGAGAAATAATTCACGTGCCGAAAGTTTCGCCTCACTTCACCGTCCGGCAAGTGGTGGCGACTGTGAATTTGTGGGACGGCCAGACGGCCATGCTCGGCGGCCTGCCGGAAGCAAACCATGTCAGTGGCAGCGTGGTCACTGGAAACTCAAAAACCAGCGACAAGGAGCTGCTGGTTTTCATCACCGCGAACATCGTTGACCCAGCCGACAATCGGATCCATTCCGATGACGACTTACCATTCGCGAAAAATGGAGTTCCTTCGCAGCCACCGCAGCCACCGCAGCCTTCGCAACCTTCGCAAACACAGGGAATAAATTCCAAAACAATAGACTACTACTGAAGCGGATCCATGGCGCAAGCCCGCAACTCGCTATTCACTGGCTCTGCTAAACCCTATTGAGACTCGCAAGATAGAGTGACACGAATTTGGCGCACGCGGAGCGCGGCGTTCACGCCGCTTCAGCGTGAAAAAAACAGGCGGGCTGGGTTTTCCTCGTAATTCGTGTTTGCGGTCGTTGAAGCGGCGTGAACGCCACGCTCCGTCACCGTATTGTACGAGTCTCTATAAAACCGGAGTTGGAGTGGCTGTCGCTTTAATTTCCTGCCCCGGGTCGCCGACAAAATTTATGAAAAATTATTTTTGACATACTGTATACGTTTTTTAATATGCAAACATTCGGTTTTGGCGGAACTTTTATGTGATCTTTCTGCCGCGATCGTTCTTTGACATATCCATTTTATATTGCTGCCGGCTCACGCCCTCCGGGTCGGTCGTTGCGCACGCCTCGTCGTCCGCAACGGCCGGCCCCGTTGGAGTTCAACCTTCAGGTTGGTCTTCGTTTCTGTCCGCGCCGTTCACCTAATCCGGAGTGCAGGAAGTTAGGCGCGGGCGATATTTTTGGGTCCAAGTTCGATGTTCGGCGTTCAATGTTCGGCGCCGGGTGGATCGGTTCTGCGTTTTTCTGTCCGAGTTGGAGTTCAAGCTTCAGCTTGTGCCGTATTCCGATTCCGTTCGCGACCACAGCTCAGGCTGTTCTCTTGAAACTTTACCTTCCAAAACTTTTTTTGGTAAAGAAAAGGTAAAGTTCCAGATGCTCTATCAAGCACTTACAAAAGTTGGGGCCGGGGATGGTAAAGAAAATAGGCCTGTCTGGTAAAGTTCGTGTGACCGTGAAAAGTTTTATGACCGTTCAACTTTTGGCACCTTTTGTCCGTTTTTGGCATTTTTAAAACCGGGTGACAAAAACGGACAAAAGGTGCCAAAAAGTGACATCGCGGGTCGCGCGAATGCCAGGTGCCAAAATACTACGGCTCCAACCCATTAACTCTTCAACGCTTCAACCCTACCACGCTAGAGATCTCGCCTGTCGGGGGCAGGGGAAACCCTGGTCGACATCAGAACTTTAAGAACGATGTCAAGAGGCACCCCATTGCTTCGGGTGGTGTTTTTTTTATTTTCAAAGCCCGATCCCGGTGGTAGTTTCCAGTTCTATGAAAAAGAAGATCCTTCTTGGCATTGGTATCGGTTTGGTGGTGGTCGTTCTGGTCGTGGTCATCATCGTTGGATTCTTCCTCGGCGACGTCGTCAAGGTGGGCATGGAAACGGTCGGCCCCAAAGTGACGCAAACCAGTCTCACCGTCAGCTCCGTGCATGTTGGAATTTTCACCGGTTCCGCCGGTGTGAACGGTTTGGTGCTGGGCAATCCGGATCAGTATAAGTCCAAGGCTCCAAACGCAATCAGTGTCGGCAAGACGGCCGTCAGCGTTGCGCCTTTCTCGGTGCTTTCCGACAAGATCGTTGTCAAGTCTGTCGAGGTGCGCGAACCGGAGATCACTTTTGTGGGAAATCCCCTGGGCGCGAACAACCTTAAAGCCATCATGGACAATGTGAATGCTTTCACTGGCACCGCCGCGCCCGCCACCAACGCTACCGCCCAGCCCGGGGCCAAGAAGCCGGCCAAGAAGCTTGAGGTGGACGATTTTCTGATCAGCGGCGGAAAGGTGAACTTTGAAGGCGCAATTTTGCCCCTGCCGGACATTCACTTTACCAACCTGGGTACGGGTCCCGAAGGCATCACGGCGGGTGACTTGACCAAGAAAGTACTTGGTGAAATCACCACCGCCACCCTCAAGGCCGTGGCCGGTTCGGTCGGTAACGCGGGCAAGGCCCTCGGCGGTGAAGCCAACAAGCTCGGCAAAAGCTTTGGCGGACTCTTCGGTAAATAAAGCCGCTAACGGGCCAACCAATCCGGGCCAGGAACCGGGTCACCGAACATTAAATTCGACAGCAATTGTCTGGGTGGATAATCTGGCAGCCATGAAGATTCTGTTCCTTAACGGCCCCAACCTCAATTTGCTCGGCACCCGTGAACCGGAGGTATATGGCCGGCTGACCTTGGCCGATATCGAGGCCATGGTCCGGGCAAGGGCGGCGGAATTAAAGGTGGAAGTGGAGTTCCGACAGTCAAATCTCGAAGGCGAACTCGTGGGCTGGATTCAGGAAGCCAAAGGTAAATTTCAAGTGGTTGTCATCAATGCCGCCGCATATACGCATACGAGCGTTGCGTTGCGTGACGCGATTTCGGCTGTGGGGATACCGACGATCGAAATTCACCTTTCCAATGTCCATGCACGAGAAGAATTTAGGCACAAATCACTGATCGCGCCGGTTTGCCGCGGTCAAATCTGCGGATTTGGTTCAAAATCATACATTTTTGGATTGGAAGCTGCCGTTGACGTTAACGAATCAAAAAAGTAGTTCTTTTACCTGTTGTAGTTGGGCTGTATTTGCTTAAAATTAGGGCTTGACGTTGTGCCATTAAATAAATAGAGTGCCACATTGCAATCGTTTTTGAATGTCGATACCTTGTCAAGGGTCACTGCAAGACAAGTCAAAAATAATATATTATTGTAATTTTAGTAAATCTTTAACGAAAAAGAATTGTGGAACTAAAAGATATCAAGGCCATCATTGATTTGATGAAGAAAAACTCCATTACGGAGTTTGAACTGGAAGAAAAAGATTCAAAATTACGCCTAAAGCGGGGAATTAACGGTGTTTCACCTTTGGCGCAAGGCGATGAGCCGGCTCAGTTGATCCCAGTGCCAGTTTCGGCGTCAACGCTTCCTGCAACATCAATTTCAGTCCCGTCAGCGGCTGCGACAGCTAATTCCGGTGAAATCGACATAAAATCACCGATTATTGGAACATTTTATCGTTCACCTTCTCCAGAATCAGCCTCTTACATTGAAGTTGGTGCCGAGGTGAACCCCGACTCCGTTGTCTGTATTATCGAGGCAATGAAGGTGATGAATGAAATCAAATCCGAGGTCAAAGGCGTTATTACGCAGATTCTGATTGAAAATGGCAAACCGGTTGAGTTTGGGCAGCCTTTGTTCAAAGTCCGTCCGGTCTGAACGGTTTTTTTAACCGCACCCATCATGTTCGAAAAAGTATTGGTCGCCAACCGCGGAGAAATCGCCGTCCGCATCATCCGTGCTTGCAAGGAAATGAACATCCGCACGGTAGCGGTGTATTCCGAGGTGGATGCAAATTCGATGCATGTCCAAATGGCCGATGAGGCGATTTGCATCGGCAAGGCGGCTTCTTCCGAGAGTTACCTGCGCATTGACCGGATCATCAGCGCGGCGGAGATCGCCGACGTAGACGCAATTCATCCGGGCTATGGATTTTTATCGGAGAACGCGCATTTTGCAGAGGTCTGCGAGAGTTGCAACATCCGTTTCATCGGCCCCAGTCCGCGCGCGATGAGCGCGTTGGAGGACAAGGCGGTCAGTCGTGCCCTGGCGAAGAAGGCCGGTGTGGAAACCCCGCCCGGTTCGGAAGGCACGGTGGAAAATGAAAAGGAAGCCCTGACCATCGCCAAGAAAATCGGCTACCCGGTCATGATTAAGGCCGTGGCGGGCGGGGGCGGACGCGGCATGCGCATCGCGCACAACGACATTTCGCTGGTCAAGGGTTACCATACCGCGCGTTCCGAGGCGGAAAAATGCTTTGGCAATTCCGGTGTTTACATCGAAAAATTCATCGAGAATCCGCACCACATCGAAATCCAAATCCTCGGCGACACCAAGGGGAAAATCATTCACCTCGGCGAGCGCGACTGCTCGGTGCAGCGCCGCAACCAGAAATTGATCGAGGAATCACCGTCGCCGCTGCTGGAGCAGAAATTCCGCAAGCTGCGCGACAAAATCGGCAAGGCCGCCATCCGCATCGCCGAGGCGGCGCGTTACACCAACGCCGGCACGGTGGAATTCATCGTGGACGATCACGGCAACTTTTACTTTCTTGAAGTCAATAAGCGCATCCAGGTGGAGCATCCGGTCACGGAGGAAGTTACGGGTATTGACTTGGTGCGCGCTCAGATCGAGATTGCCATGGGCGAACCGCTGCGCTATTCGCAGAGCGACATCGTGATGAAGGGTCACGCCATCGAGTGCCGCATCAACGCGGAGGATCCGTTCGGTGATTTCCGGCCCAGTCCCGGCCGCATCGAGATGTATTACCAGCCGGGTGGGCGCGAAGTGCGCGTGGATACCCATGCCTACGCCGGCTACACCATCCCGCCGACTTACGATTCGATGATCGGCAAACTTATTGTCCGGGGCAAGGATCGCCGGGAGGCGATTGATCGCATGAACCGCGCGCTGAACGAATTCATGATCACCGGCATCAAGACCACGATTTCGTTCCAGCAGGCCATCATGCAGGATCCGAATTTCCGCCGGGGCGTTTATTCCACCAGCTTCGTCGAACAATTGCTCGGCGGGGCGCGGCGCGAACTGATCGAGGAAAAAACCTGATCCGGATATTGCCGACCGGCCCTCAGGCAAAGCGCCTTCCGAGTTTTCGTTGGGAATTAAAATTGACAGCATCCCCGACCGGTTTATCTTGACCCGCAGACATTATGGCTGACATCCCTCCGAGCAATCCCGCGTCAACGCCAGTACCAACTGGTGCGGTGCCGCCGCCGAAAAAAGAGACCGGCAAGGTGCAACCCAAAAAAGAAACGGTCCGCATTAACCTCCCGCCCAAGCCGACGGCCGCCCCGACCATCAAGCTGCCGACGCTTCCGCCCGGCGGCCCCACCGGAGCACCCAGTCCGGTTAGTGCCGCTCCGGCCGCCGCCGCTCCGGCTTCCGCTTTGAGAACCGCCGCCGCCGCCGCGCCCGTCGCCGCACCGAAGCCCGGTGCCGCTCCCGCTGCGCCCGCGGCCCAGCGCTCGGCATCCGCGCAGCGATCAAACGTTGCGGCCGCCGCGCCGGCGATCAAAACGCTGGACCGGGTCCTGATTTTCTCCGCCGCCGTCGCCAGCCTCGCCGCCGTTGGCGGAGTGGTCTGGGTTTTCCTCACCTTGAAAAACACCGTCGAAAACTTTCTCCAGTTGAATTGAATTATGGCCTCACCTCTCATCGTCACCCTCACGCAGGACAATTTTGAAACCGAAGTCTTGAAATCCGGCACCCCGGTGCTGGTGGATTTCTGGGCTGAGTGGTGCGGCCCGTGCAAGATGATTGCGCCCGTGCTGGACGAACTTGCCACCGAATATCAGGGCAAGGTCAAAATCGGCAAGGTCAACATTGACGAGCATCAGGGCCTCGCCGCGCAGTTTGGCGTCCGCGCGATTCCGACGCTGCTGGTCATCAAAAACGGCCAGGTTGCCGAGCAGATGGTCGGCGCCAAGAGCAAGCGCGATTTGAAAGCCAGCCTGGACCGCGCCACCGCCTGAAATTTTTCGCCCGCACCGGCAAGGCGTTTTTTCCCGCTTTGCCGTTTTTCTTTTTGCGCTAACTTCACCGCATGACGTTGTTCGAAATTCTGTCCAACGAGGAATTGCGCCAGCACGAATTCCCCGTCACGAAAAACAAAATCTTTCTCGCCCACGCCGGCGTCTGCGCGCTGCCGCGCCGGGTCGCGCAGGCCATGATTGATTGCGCCAACGGCGGCATGCTCGGCGACCAGGAAGCCTTCGTGATGCACAAGATTTCGGACGCGCGGAAGGCTGGCGCCAAATTGCTCAACTGCGAGCCGGACGAAGTCTCGCTGGTCGGCCCGACATCGCTTGCGTTGAGCCTGGTCGCCGCCGGGTTGGATTTTCGCAAGGGCGACAACATCCTGATTTATCATGATGATTATCCATCCAATGTCTATCCCTGGATGGCGCTGGCGGACCAGGGGGTAAAAGTCCGCCTGCTAAATACGCGCGGCCTCGGCGTCATTCGCCAGGTGGACGTGATGGGGCAGGTGGACGAAAACACCCGGCTGGTTGCCCTCGCCTCGAATCATTTCATCAGCGGCCACCGGCTGGAACATGACGCCATCGGCAAATTTCTGCGCGAACGCGGAATTCTATTCTGTCTCGACGCCATCCAGACCCTGGGCGCGTTTCCAACGACCGTGGAGAACGTGGATTTTCTCGCCGCCGATTCGCACAAATGGCTGCTTGGCCCGTGCGGCGCGGGCCTGCTTTACGTAAAAAAAGATTTGCAGGAGAAATTGAATCCGCCCATTTACGGCTGGCACAATGTGCGCAATCCGGATTTCGTTGCGCAGGCATCGATCGAGTTCCGCAGCGGCGCGGCCAAGTTCGAGGCCGGTACGCACAACCTCATTGGCTTGACCGGCCTGCTCTCAGCGATGGAACTGGCGCTGGAGATTGGCGTGGCCAACATTGCCGCCGAATTGCTGCGCAAACGCGCGCGGCTGGTGCCGGCTATCCAAGCGAAGGGCTACACCGTTCTGAATGCCGAAGTGAAACCCGAGCACTTCAGTGGCATAACTTCGTTTTATGCGTCGGGGAAAAATCTTGCGGACCTGCACCAGAAGCTGGCGGAGGCCGGCGTGATCGCCTCATTGCGCGCCGACCGGCAGGGGCGGCATTACCTCCGCCTCTCCCCTCACTTTTACAACACCGACGCCGAATTACAGCGCGTGGTTGAGTTGCTTTAATTATCCCGCTGGCTGAATTCACGGATCATCGCCTTCCACCAGGGGGCGAGTTTTTCCTCCGGTCGCAGCCACGTCTGCTGGTGCAGCCATACCATCGCGCGCTGGTCGGCCATTACGGCCAGGCGCTCCGCCGGCGTCAGTTTTTCCGGCCCGCCGGCGAGGAGTTTTTCGCCCAGCTCGCGCACGGCGTCCGTGCCCGCGCCGATCCGGGCGAGATGTTCCGCATAAACCGGATTCAATTGTTTCTCGCGCAGCAGCGTCACGTGAATGGCATTCACATAGGGATCGAGTACGGCGGTCGCCAGGCCGGCGTGAACCCGGCAGCGCGGTGAATCGTCTTCCGTCAACTCGTGGATTTTCATCCGTGAACGCAAAGAAACGAGTTCCACCGGCGGCCGGGTTTCTTCCGGCGTCAAAAATAGTCCGGCGCTTCGGGCCCATGCGCCGAGGCTCCGGCGGCTGGTCAACACGCTCAATGGCACCGAAAACACCATGCCCGCGAGCACCGGCGTGAACCACCAGAACAAGCCGGGATCCAGCTTCCAGGTGAACCACCCCCAAACCACACCGATGAGCGTGTGGCCCCAGTGCCGTTGCGCGGCATAAAGCCAGTCGGTGCCATCGGCGGTGCGTTTTTGCGTCGTCCAGCCGACGCTGATGCCGGCGAGGTTAGTCACCACAAAACGGGTATGCCAGAGCATCAGCAGCGGCGCGTGCAGCGTGGAGAATATCGTTTCGCATATCACGCCGCCGGTGGCGTTCAGCAAGCCGCCAAACAGTTTCCGGCGCGGCCAATCATTGGCGAGATCAATGAGCGACAGAAATTTCGGCAGCATAATGACGAACATGCAGATCAGGAAGACCAGGAATGCCTCCGCCGTGCCGCTCCAGTCGCCCAGCAGCGACGGCAGGGTGATATTGGAAAGTCCGGTGAATTTCTGGTACCAGAAAATCCAGCTAAAGCCGAGCAGGAACGCCAGCCAGAGCGGGCCGGAAAGATAGCCGAAAATACCGAGAATCAGGTGCATCCGGCTGACCCCGCGCAGGCCTTTGGCGAACAGCACGAGGCCGTGCTGCAAGTTGCCCTGGCACCAGCGGCGTTCGCGCTGGGCGTTCTCAATGAGCGCTTGCGGGGCTTCCTCGTAGCTGCCCTCGAGATCGTAAGCGAGCCAGACTTCCCAATTTTCGCGGAGCATCAGCGCGGCCTCGACAAAGTCGTGGCTCAAGATCTGGCCGCCGAACGGTTTGCGGCCCGGCAGCTGCGGCAGGTCGCAGCACTGCATGAACGGCTCGGTCCGGATGATGGCGTTGTGGCCCCAGTAATTGCCGAAATCCAGCGCCCAGTAATTCAGCCCGGTGATGAACACCGGCGCGTAGAGGCGGTTGGCGAACTGCTGGATGCGTCCGAACAGCGACTCGGCGTTCACGAGCGACGGCACCGTCTGGATCAGCCCGACGGTCGGATGCGCTTCCATCAATTTCACCAAGTCCACCAGCGTTTCGCCGCGCATCACGCTGTCGGCGTCGCAGCAGACGAAATAGCGGTAGCGCTTGCCCCAGGTGTTGAGGAAATCGCGCACATTGCCGCTTTTGCGTTCCTCGTTGAAGAGGCGGCGTCGGTAATAGATTTTCCCAAGCGCATCGAGGTCGCGCACCAGTTCGGACCAGCGGGCCTCCTCTTCTACCCAGCGGTCGGGGTTGGTCGAGTCGCTCAGGATGAAAAAATCAAAACGGTCAAGCTGGCCCGTTCGTTCGAGCGATTCATAGGTCGCGCGCAGCCCTTCAATGACCCGGACGGAATCCTCGTTATAAATTGGAAAGATGATGGCAGTGCTGACCCCGGCAATCGTCTGTTCCCGGAACGGTTTCAGGGCCGTCAGGCGGCGGCGTGTGCCGAAGATACGGATAAAAAATCCATAAACGCCGTGCATGCAGCCGGTGGCCGTGAGCAGAAACAAAATGATGAACAGCACCAACAGCACCGTGCGTGAAGCCGACCAGCCGGTGCGCCAGAGCAAATCGGCAAACAACATCGAAATGACGCCGGTGAGGACGAGGGCGGACGTAAAAAACAGGAACAACTGCCAGCCGCGCCGGAGCCGCGGAGCTGCCATCACGGAAATGTCTGGCGCGTCAGTCATATTGCCGGAACCAGCCGATTAACTGTTCAAACCCGCCGTGGGTGAGCCAGAAAATGGCGACGAGCAGCAGCGCAAAGCCGGTCCATGCCAGAGTCATGCGGACATAAGGCAGCTTGCCAAGGTTCGTCAGCGTGGTGATGGGGCCGAGGTCGAGCGGGCGCGGCGTCATCTTGGACAGCTGGAAATCCGGGCCGGCGCGGAAGAAGGATTCGCGCATGGCCTCGACAAACTCCTGCGGCCACGGGCCGGGCCGGAGAAACTGGTCCTGCCATTTGCCCGGCATGTCGGCGAGCAGCAGCGCCAGCCGGCCGCGCGTGGAAAGCGTTTGTTCGCTGCCGACCGGCGACGTTTGCAGTACTTCGCCGAACCAGCCGGTGACCAGATGATCCATCTCCTCGGCGGCGATTTCCGTGGCGCTGCGGTTCGGTTCGGCGGGCGCGCGGCGCTGGGCGCGTTCGAGCACGCGCAGGACGAGCTGGCCGAGCAGCGGCTTGTTGCGGATGCGCAGCGCATGAAAGTAGTTTTCCACCTTCACATAGGCCGCGTTCCATTCCTCCAGCGAACGCCCAGCGATTTCGCCGGAAACGTCGGTCAAGATTTTTAGTGCGGGCTCCATTGATACACCCAGGTTTCGCCGACGGCGTTGGTCCCCTGCTGCAAGGTGCAGCGCAAATCCACGGCCGCGTTGGTGTCCGCGGGCGGCACCATTTTCAGGATCACGCGCCAGGTGCCGAGAAAATGGTTGCGGGCCACAAACGCGTCCGCGATGTGCGCGCCGCCGCTGCAATTGACGATGGCCACCGGCGGCTTGTTTTCCGGGATCGCATCCAGTTGCGGGCCGTCAAAATCAATCACGAACTGCCGCGCGCCGCGAAACTGCGCGTCCGGGCCGATGCGCGTGGCGACGACGCGGTTCTCCGAACGCCGCAAGTCAGCCTCCCCGCCTTCCCAGTGCAGCGTGTAGCCGAAGCGGTACGGCTGGAGCGGCGCGGGTTTGTTTTTCGGATCCCAGAACGCGACGATGTTGTCCAGGCCCTCGTAGCCGGTGCTCAATTCGACGAGGTGCAGATCGCCATCGCCCCAGTTGCCATCCGGCTCTACCCACACGCTCGGCACCTCGTGGTAGAGGTTGAACATGTCCTGATACGCGCCGAAATTACGTTCGCGCTGGAGCAGGCCGTAGCCCCTGATGTTCGGCGCGTGAAAGACCTGATGCCGGGTCGCGGGCGGATTGTCGAGCGGCCGCCAGAAGATTTCGCCGTTGCCCATGTGGACGAGCAGGCCATCGCTGTCGTGCACCTCCGTGCGGTAGTCGTCAAACTTCCGTTCCGTGTCCTTGCCGAACCAAAACATGCTCGTCAGCGGCGCAAGTCCGATGGTCTTGGACGGCCTCCGGTTTTTGTCCACGGCGGTGACCAGGTTGGTATCGCGGAAATACAACACTGCTTTGATGCTCGCCGTCGTCGTCTCGCCCGGGCGGATAAAAAATTCATACGCGCCGGCGCAGCTCACGCTGTCGAGGATCGCGTATAGGCGCAGCTCGGTGTCGTCCGGCTCTGGTTTGCCAAGCCACCAGTCGGTGAAGATGGGGAATTCCTCGCCCCGGTCGCCCTCACCGGAGTCGAGCGCCAGGCCGCGGGCGGATTCGCCGTAGCACAGGTTTTTGCCAAGCAGCCGGAAATAGCTCGCGCCGAGGAACGACCCGAGTTCATCCCAGCGGTTGGTCGCGTTCAACTCGTTCAGCACGCGGAAACCGGCATAGCCCATTTTCGTCGGAATCTGGTTGGCGATGTGCAAGTTGCCGTAGTCGAAAAAATCCTGGACGAACCGGATGGGTTGCGTGTGCGTGGCCGTGAACTCGTTCACATGCACCGGCTCCTGGTAATAGTAGCCCGGATGAAAAAATTCCACCCGGAACGGCAGGTTGTCCGCCGTCCAGAGCGCCTGCTCGCGGCGGAAGCGGATTTGCCGGTATTTGTCGTAGTCGAGATTTTCCTGCCCCAGCACCTTTGGCAGGTCGGCGCGCGGGGACCGGAAGGGCGACTGGGCGCGTTCCAGGGCGCGCTGCGCTACGTAATCCAGATTCACCTCGGCGGACTCCGCGCCGAAGCCGACCGGCGCGGTCAGCAGACATGCAATGATTACCAGCAGGCCACAGAGTCGAAACATCTTGAAACAAGAAATAGCTAAAACGCCCGGATTTGCAAGCCCGGCGCGGCCAAAGCCGGAATGACCGCGGGATTATTGTCAATCCAAAGTTAATCCCTGGCTGAAAGTCTGCTCCAGCCGTGGGAAAAAACCGTCCGGGCGGATGATTGTGCCCGCGCGCGATAAATCAAAGACCGTCCAGCGCGTCGCTTTCGCACGAAGCATATTTCTCCAGCAGTTTATCGTAGATGCGGGCGGTTTTTTTGTCCGGCAGGATTTCGCTGCCCGGCACGGGCGCGGTGAACCCGGCCACGATTTTGTCCCAGGCCGGGTTTTTGTCCGCCGCTACCAGCCAGCCGTGCGCGGCCTGGAGCGCGGCCCCAAGGGCGGCGCTTTTGGAGACTTCGATCCGCAGCACGCGGCAGTTCATCACGTCGGCCAGAATCTGCAGCAGGGTTTGGTTGCTCGCGGCGCCGCCGGTGACCAGGATTTTTTCCGTCGCCACCTGCATCCACTGCGAGTGCAGCCGCATGGACAGCATCTGCGCCTCGAAAACGGCCCGGCAATTGGCGGCCGCATTTTTCTCGTCGAGGTCAAAGCGGCGGATGCCGGTCGTGACGGTGCGCGGAACAATCTCGGCCTCGAACCACGGCAGCAGGATGGCGCCGTCGTTGCCGGGCGGGGTCTGGGCGACGAGGTCGCCGAATTTTTTCCAGTCGGAGATTTTGTACAGCTCGCGGATTTTTTCGCGGGCGAGCGAGCCGTTTTTGAAACAGATGAGCGTCAGGTAGCCGCCGGTCGGCGAGCCGAAGACATGGCCCTCGCCGTTCTCGTCGGTGTGGCACTCCGCCATCGTGCCGAAAAAGGTGTCGCTGGTGCCGAGGCTGATGGCAGCCTGGCCCGATTTGATGAGGCCGAGGCCGATGGCGCTCGCCGGGTTGTCGCCGGTCCACACGGTGGCCAGCGCCTCGGGATTCAGGCCGTACTTGGTGACGAAATAGGCGCTGACCGGGCCAATGACGTGGCCGGACGGCGCAAGCAGCGGAAGTTTTTTCGCGAGGCTGGGCGCGGTGGCCTTGAGGGCGTCGTGGTTCCAGTTTTTCCGGCGGATGTCCATCAAGTTTGTCCCCGCGCCGTCGCCGAAATCAATCGGCGCGATTTTACCGGCGAGCAGCGACGCCATGAAGGAGCTGACGAGCGCGATGCCGGCGGTCTTCTCGTAGGCTTTTGGCTCGGTTTTGTAAAACTTCCGGACCTGTGGACCGGTGAAGCGCTCGAACGTGTCCGAGCCGGTGCGGGAGGCGGTGAACTTGATGCCGCCTAGCTTTTTGCGGATTTCGGCGCATTCTTTTGCGGTGGAGGAATCCATCCAGATGGGCGAAGTCTTGCGCGCAAACACGCCGTCGAGGTTTTCCACCAGGGATTTCTTGGGATCGAGAGTGGCGAGCACTTCCCCGGCCTTTTCATTGAGGTAAACGGAGCCGTGCTGCTGACCGCAACCGCTGACGGCGAGAATTTTGCCAAGCGCAACCTTGTCCTTTTTCATCTGTGCGAACAGTAGATCCAGCGCGGCGGCCCAAAGCAGTGGCGGACTGTGTTTGACGAGCGGGTCGCGGTTGGGCAGCACGCCGTTCTTGGTTTTGAATTGCGGCAGCGCCTGGTCGAAGTTGAGCGACTTTTCGTATACGACCTTGCGCGCGTCAAGGTCTATGACCACCGCGCTCAGGCCCTGGGTGCTGGAATCAAGTCCGAGAAATAGTTTGCCCATGGGATAATTAGATTTTGGTTTGCGTCTGACAGGCGGATCATATAGCAATCCGCGCAAAAGAAAAGCCTGCATTGCTTGATTTTCAATGGTTTTCGGCAGTGGCCGGCCAGCCTCAGCCAGCGACACGGTGGCCAGCCATAGTGATTGCTTGCACCGCGCCTGCTTTCCGATAATGTGTCGCGACAAAATTTCCTGTTTTACTCATGAGCACCGCCAAATCCTTTTCACTGGCCCAAGAGCGCTACGCCGGGCTGGGCGTGGACGTTGACCGCGCGCTGAAAACCCTGTCGCAAATCCCCATCTCGCTGCACTGCTGGCAGGGCGACGACGTGGGCGGGTTTGAAAACTTCGGCGGCACGCTCGGTGGCGGATTGGTCGCCACCGGCAATTATCCCGGCAAGGCCCGCACGCCGGACGAGTTGCGCGCTGATTTGGAAAAAGCCTATTCGCTCATTCCCGGCAAACACCGGCTGAATCTTCACGCCTTCTACGGCGAGTTCGGCGGCAAGCAGGTGGACCGCGACGCCGTTGCGCCGGAGCATTTCAAGAACTGGATTGCCTGGGCCAGGAAAAATGGCCTCGGCCTCGACTTCAATCCGACGTGTTTCTCGCATCCCAAGGCCGCCGACGGTTTCACGTTGTCGCACGCGGACAAGGGCATTCGCAAATTCTGGATCGAGCATTGCATCCGCAGCCGCGAAATCGGCGCGGCGATGGGCCAGGCGCTCGGCAAAACCTGCGTGACGAACGTGTGGATTCCCGACGGCATGAAAGACACGCCCGCCGACCGTGTCGGTCCGCGCGCCCGGCTAGCGGAATCGCTGGATGCCATTTTCAAGAAACCCATCTCGCCGAAACTGAACCTCGATGCCGTTGAGCCGAAGCTGTTCGGCATCGGCAGCGAAAGCTACGTGGTCGGCTCCCACGAATTTTATCTCGGCTACGCGGTCAGCCGGAAGAAGCTGCTGACGCTCGACGCCGGCCATTATCATCCCACGGAGAGCATCTCCGACAAGATTTCCAGCGTGCTGCAGTTCATGCCGAAGATTTTGCTGCACGTCAGCCGCGGCGTCCGCTGGGACAGCGACCATGTGGTTATATTGAATGACGACCTGCTGGCCATCGCGCGCGAAATCACGGCGAACGGCTTTGAAAAGCGCGTCCATATCGGGCTGGATTATTTTGACGCGAGCATCAACCGCGTCGCCGCGTGGACCATCGGCACGCGCAACATGATCCGCGCGCTGCTCATCGCGCTGCTGGAAACGCCGCTCATCCGCACGGCGGAGGCGGCGGGCGATTTCACCACGCGCCTCGCGTTGCAGGAAGAAGCCAAGACGCTGCCCTTCGGCGCGGTCTGGGATTATTACTGCGAGAGCAAAGGCGTTCCGGTCGGCGACCACTGGCTCACGGAAGTGAAAACATACGAAAAAAAAGTGTTGAGCAAACGCAACT
>CAIQEI010000078.1 GCA_903870815.1 uncultured Verrucomicrobia subdivision 3 bacterium | reverse complement strand
CGCCGTGTTCAATGGGGCCTTTGACTGCCAGTAAAACTGCAAGTAAACCTAGGCAATTGGTAGGTTCTGGTTACCCGTAGTTACCGCAAGTTGAATGAGAAAACCCTTGAAAACCCAATGAAATAGGCAGATAATAGCCCTGTCGATAAAAGAAAAGAGGCCGGACACTACTCCGGCCTCAATGAGAACTGCGCTCCAAAACTCCTGTAATTTCGGGGGTGACAACTTCACAGCCCACGGTCCAACAACAATAATATCGTACCATGTGGCGGCGGTTTGGCTTGTCCCCAGTTGTGGGTACAACACCCGGCGGGTTTTGGTCAGCGCTGCAGAAATTTTGCCACCGCCTCGGTGCGCGTCCGCACCTGTAGTTTTTCGTAGATCCGTCGGATATAGGTATGAACCGTCTCGTAGCTGATACTGAGTTTCTCGGCAATTTCCTTATAGATCAGACCCTGCGCCAGCAAGTCCAGCACCTGCTGTTCGCGCTCGGAAAGTTCGGCGAGTTCCTTTTGGGTCGCCGCATGGGCGGCGGGCTTTTGAAATGACTGCACGACCAGCCGGGCGATATGGGTGGTCATCGGCGAGCCGCCATGCTGCATCTCCCGGATGGCCTCGATCAGTTCCTTGGTCGGCGTGCGCTTGAGCAGGTAGCCGTTGGCGCCGGCGGCCAGCGCGTTGAAAATGTTTTCCGTGTCCTCATAGACGGTGAGCATCATCACCTGGGTGTTTGGCAACAACGTCTTGAGCCGGCGGACACATTCCACGCCATTCATGCCCGGCAGGTTGATGTCCATGAGGACAATGGCCGGCTTTACCCGCGGCAAATCGGCGAGCGCATCCTCGGCGTTGGCATAATCACTGGCGAAGCGAAAACCTTCCGCACGGCTGATCACCTTCACCAGCGTGCCGCGCAATTTGTCGTTGTCCTCAACGATGGAGATAGAGTTGGGCATTTTGTTTTGAATTTGATCGCAAACCATTGCTGCCGCGATTGAGCTCGGAAATAAGGTTACGATTACGGACCGGTGATGGGAACTTTTAGTTGCACCACGGTGCCGCCGTCCGCGCCGGGCGTGATCGTGAATTCCCCGCGCACGTCGGCCAGGCGCCTGCGCATGTTTTTCAGGCCGTTCCGCAGGTTTTTTTCCGCCCGGTCGCCGAGGCCGCGGCCGTTGTCCGCAACGGTCAGGATGAATTTCCCCGGCTCCAGCCGCAGGTTCACGCGCGCCTCGGTCGCCTGCGAATGCTTGACGACATTGTTGACGGCTTCCTTGAAAGCGAGAAACACATTGTGCCGCACCTCGGGCGGAATCGGTGCGGGCGGCAGTTGCGCCGGCAGTTCGGCGCGGAAACGGATGCCGGCGATCGCAAAATAATCCTGCGCATATTTGCAGGCGTAGTTCGCCAGCCCATCCAGGGAGTCGTTGAACGGATTCACGGCCCAGACGATTTCGTCGAGGGAACGCGTGGTGTCACGCGCCGTGGCGCAGATCTGCTGGGCGTGCTGCTCGATTTCGCCGGGCAAATGCTTGTCCGCCTCGGCCATTTCGCCGAGCAGCGTGACCTGGGTGAGGTTCGCGCCGAGCTGGTCGTGCAAATCGCGAGCGATGCGGGCGCGTTCTTTTTCAATCATTTCCTTCTGCCAGGCGGCGCGCAACTGGCGCTTCAACTTGGCGGTGGAAACCAGATAGATAGTTCCCGCCAGCGCGCCCAACACCACCAGCATGGTCGCCACGATAAACGACGGTTTGCGCCAGAACGGCGGTTCCACGGTGACATCCAATGAGGCGCCGGTTTTGTTCCAGAAACCGTCCTCGTTGGAGGCGATGACGTGAAAAACATATTTGCCCGGCTGCAACTTGGTAAAAGTGAGTACACGTTCCCCGCCGATGTCCTTCCATACGGGAACACGGTCCCCGGTGATGTCCTCAAGCCAGTATTTGAATCGGGCACCAGCGGCGGCGTTTTTGGGCGCGGAAAAGTTCAGACTGGCAAACCGGATTTCCATTTGCTCATTTTCCGGCCGCAGCGATATGGTTCCATTCCAGACCGCGCTCAGGGAATTGGTTTTTTGTTCCACGCCGTCCACCAGCACGGATTCGATGACGACCGGCGGCGGGTTGGTATTCCGCTTCAATTCGACGGGGTTTACTTCGACCAAGCCGGTGGTTGTGGGAAAAAAGAGCTGCCCGTCCGGCGCACGGGCGGCCGCCGGCTGCGCGCCGGCGGAACATTCGCGGGTGAGGAAAGTGCGGCAGGAAACGGTTTTGACCGCACCCCGGGCGAAACTGGCGAACGATTTTTTCTCCACTCTCATCAGGCCTTCGTATGAGCCGATCCAAAGGTTGCCCGTCTCGTCGTCAATCAAATAGCCGACGCTGTCGGTGGCCAGCCCGCCGACGAGCGTGGAGCAGTTGGTCCAAATGCCGTTCTGGAATCGCGCCAAGCCGTGGCCAGACGTACCGGCCCACATCACGCCATCCGCGTCTTTAAGCAGGCAGGAAATGTCGCGCACCGGTGCGGGCAAGGGAATGATTTTTCCGGAGTGCAATTGAAACAAGCCATCCTGTTCGGTGCCAATCCAGAGGTTTCCGGACAGGTCTTCGGCCAGGGCGCGGACCGGACTGGCCGGCAGGCCATCGGGCGCGGCAAAAAATTCCCAGTTTGTGCCGTCAAAGCCACCCAGGCCATTTTCCCCACCGACCCAGATTTTCCCGGCATGATCCTCGAAGAGGGCAAAGTCTTCCCGGCCGATTTTTTCGGCCGCCGGAACCGGTTCAAATTTGCCGGCCGAAAAATGGAACAGGCCCTCATCCCTCGTGCCGGCCCAGACTTGCTGATGGCGGTCCACGAGGACTGACCACGCGTTGCCTTTGTTGCCAATCCTGAAATTGGTTGCGGCATTGGTCAGCCAATAGGACATTCCGTGGCTGTTGAAGGCCACCCACAATCCGCCCGCCCCATCCAGCGCCACGGATTGGGCAACTTCGGTGGAAAGGCCGACGGGCGTAAAAAAAACTTTCCGCCGAATGCGGTCCAGCCCGTTGCCGTCCGGCCCGCCGCCATCGGTGCCGGCCCAAAGATTACCCTCGCGGTCAAGGGACAGCGACAGCACGATGTCGTGCGAAAGCCCCTCGTCCTTGCCGATGTGCAGGCAGTTGCCATCCGGTTGAAACCAGAACAATCCCGCGCCCCGCGTGCCGACAACCAGGTTGCCATCGCGGTCCTCGCAAACGGCGGTGACATTGGCATCAAACTGGATTTGAACGTAGCTGCCGTCAGGAGATTTGAACATGGCGGTGACCGGCGAAGTGGTCCAGGGACTGGCGCCAAAATCTTTTTCCAGCCGGCCGTCCCGCCATTTTTCCACGCGGCCGTCAGCGAGACGCCAGTCAACACCATTTTGGCCGGATACGCGCAAGTGGAAGGTACCGTAATATAATGGCGCCGGGAAATGCGACGGTTGCAAATCAAACTGGCCGTCCCGCCAACAGAAGAATCGACCGTTTCCCGCGCTGAACCAAACTTGGCCCTCGGCATCCTCAAAAGCGCTGGCAATGCCGCCGTCCACGCTGGTGCCGGGAAAGTTATGCAACTCGCCGTCTTTCACGGCGCAAAGGCCCGCATTATCGGTGCCGATCCACAGGGTTTGGCGGCTGTCCTCGAACAAAAAAACAATGCGATTGCTCGGCAGTCCGGGGGTGTTGTTGACATTGAAATGAGTCAACGACTTGCCGTCAAAGCGAGCCAAACCATTGAGCGTGCCGAGCCAGAGATAGCCGTCGTGCGTCTGCACGATGCTGATGACGGAACTTTGCGGCAGTCCGTCCGCCGTGCCCCAGACATCCACGATGAACGGCAAGTCGGCCGCCGCGATCCGATCAGCGGACGCCAGCGTCACTGCCAGCCCGAGCAGGGCAATAAGGATTTTCCGGTTCACTTGCGACCCCAGCATACGCGGTTGCGCGCGGGGAAAAAGTTTTTTCAAAAACCCCTTGCGGGTGGCATGGGATGGGCTACGTTTTTATTGCCCCTGAGAACGGGCGCTCCGTTTTTCCTGTTGAAAGACGAGCTTCGGCGGATCCGGAAAAGTTATCGTGTGCCGGGTCCGCCGTTTTTTCATTCCGGCGCAAAAAAACTTGAGGTTCAACGGAAACCGGCTAGGCTTGCCGCTCGGTTAATGGGGTCTTAGCTCAGTTGGTAGAGCGTCTCGTTCGCAATGAGAAGGTCAGGGGTTCGAATCCCCTAGGCTCCACCAGCCTTCGCTTGATCGGAGTGTCAGCGAAGGCTGTGCGCCAAAGCCCGGCGCCGGCCGGCGGGAGTAAAAACCGCATCCCATTTTGGATCTTCAAATATTTTTACATGCCCTCCCGTCACTTTGAAGCTGTCGTTTTTTCCGTCAAGGCCGCTGTCGCCGCCCTGGTCGCGGCCCTGAGTTATGACTTTTTAAACCTGGCTGGCGCGCCCTGGGTGGCGGCCGTCTCCGCCGTGCTGGTGACGCAGCCCGACCTCCACAGTTCGTTCAAGGCCTCCCTTCTCCGCGTGGTGGCCAACCTTGCCGGCGCTTTTGGCGGCGCGGCTTTGCTCGCCCTGATCGGCCAGCCGCTGGCCGCCATGGCCGTCGGGGTCATGCTCACCGGCCTGATCTGCTATATCCTGAAACAAGACGATGCGCTGCGGCCCGCGTTCGTCGCCGTCATCATCGTGACGCTCATCGGCGAGAATGCCGAATGGCAAAGCTCGCGCAACCGCGTCATCGGCGTGATCATCGGCTGCGCGGGTGCGCTCGTCGTGGGCTTTTTATTCGACAAAATCTCAAACCTCGGGTCAGGGCGCACCAAAGACGGATCCAACAAACCCGACCAGCAAGAATAATCCAACATGAAATCCCCGCTGAAAAATAAATGGGTTCTCATCACCGGCGCGTCCAGCGGTTTTGGCGCGGCTGCCGCCAAAGCCTTTGGCGCGCACGGCGCAAAACTGCTGCTCGGAGCGCGGCGCGTGGACCGGCTGGAAAAAGTTGACATCAGCGCAAAAAAAGCCGGCGCGACCCAGGCCTGGTTTCACGAACTGGACGTGAGCCAGACCGCCAGCGTGGAGAAGTTCATGGCTTGGGCGAAGGGGAAAATGATCGGTCGTCGATCGCGAGCTTTGAATCTTCACGTTCTCGTCAACAACGCCGGCGGGGCGCACGGCCTCGATCCCGTGGCGACCGGCCGGGACGCCGATTGGGAAACGACGTTTCAGACGAATGTCCTGGGCCTGCTCCGGGTGACTCGCGCGGCGCTACCGCTCATGCCGCACGACGCCGGCGCGAGCATCGTCAACATCGGCTCCATCGCCGGGCGCAGCGCCTATGCCGGCGCGGCGGCCTATTGCGCGGCCAAGTCCGGTGAACTAGCAATCACCCGTGCGCTACGCCAGGAACTCCTCGGCACCGGCATCCGCGTGAGCACGATTGATCCGGGACTTGCGGAGACGGAGTTTTCCAACGTGCGTTTCAAGGGCGACCAAAAGAAAGCAGACGAAGTCTATGCCGGCATGAACCCGCTCACCGCCGCCGACATCGCGGAAATCATCGTCTGGGTCGCCAGCCGTCCACCGCACGTCAATATTGACGAACTTCTTGTCAAGCCGACAGACCAGGCGGAGATGGGAAAAGTGTACCGTAGGAAAAAATGACCATTCATTATTCAACGCTCAATCTGCTTTGTAGAAAGCGTTTCATAAGCACCGCGTTTTTAACGCGGTGAACCATGAACGCACCCAAGAAAAACCGTTTAAACGGTTTTTCTCTCCTCTCGCCCTTCGCACCCGGCTAAAGCCGGGTGTTAATGAGAAGTTTTCTACAAAGTACGCTCAACCTTGAACATCCAAGCCAAGGCGAACGACGCGAATGATTGGAGTGTGAGCGTTGAGGATTCCCGCTCGTTAGATTCCCTTGTTAGCGCGACACAGCAGCACTGCGCCCACGGCTTGGAAGATGAAGTTCGGCACCCACAATATCAGGTGGGGATAAAATTCAGGCCGGGACGACAGCGACTGACCCAGCATGATGAAGGCGTAATAAACCACGACCAGAATCAGCGCGATGGCGATGCCGATGTTTGTTTCGCGGCGGTGGACGCGAATGCCCAGGGGAATGCCGACGAGCGTGAAGCCGAAGCACGCGAATGAAAAAGCCACCTCGCGGTTCATCGCCACCCGAATCGGCTCGGTGAAATCCCCGTGCTGTTCGCGCAGAGCAGACAGTTGCGTCCGCAGGGCGGCCGGCGAGTTGGTGCCGACGGGGACGTTCAAGTTTTCCAAGTCGCGCAATTCCTGTCGCAGTTGCAGAAAGGTCATGTCACTGATGCTTGGCTTATTGACGCGGTTGGTCACGGTATCCAGACTGAAATTCAAGCTCAAGGTCGGGGAGGATTGGATGATATTGCCGTGCCCGGTGAGGGTGACGCTGCGGGCGTCACACAAATCCAGCGCCAGCTGATTGTTTGCACGATTCGGGTTGAGTTGGCCGCTCACCGCCTGCAAGGTCATGTCCACATTGGTTTCGTTCTGCAGGCGGTAAATCATGACGTTCTTGAGCTTGCCGCCGTCATTTTTTTCAACGTAAAAAATGTATCCTGGAAAATAACGGATGAACTGCCCTTCCGGCAACTGGGCGTTCACCAGCTCCTTTTTGACTTCCTGGATCAACCCGAGGTAGCGCACGCGGCAGCGCGGGCCGAGGTCCAAGTTGAACCACGCGCTTAGGGTGCAGCAGAACAAGCTCAACAGCAGCACCGGCATGACGAGCGACAACAGGCTGACGCCGCTGGCGCGGGCAGCCGTGAGCTCCTGGTCGGCGCTAAACCGGCCAAAAACCAGCAGCGTGGCGGTGAGCATGCCCATCGGCAGGGCGAACACCCAGACAAAGGGAATCAGGTAAAGAATCGCCTTTACCAGCAGGATGGGACTGACATGGCTGCTGGCGAGCAGCGTGAGGATTTCCTTCAGCGCATTGCCGATCAACAGGACGGCGGTGAACACCGCCACCGTCAGCAGCAGCGCGGCGAGAACCTGGCCGACCAGATATTTTTGGAGCGTTTTCAACGGATGATGCCATGCGCACAGTGGCGGATTTGCAGTTCATGCGCCAGTGAAAATATAGTCGGCGACTCCATCCGCAAGTCAGCGCAGAACACAGCGGTGCGGGCGTAGCGTCAAGGCATTTTGAGCAAACCAAAAAACCAGATTGTGGCTTGAACGCTTTTTGCAGTGCACCGAGGTTGCCGTTCCTGACTTTCGAGTTTATCGGCTTCCAAATACTAGAAACGATATTGCAGGCTCGAGAAAACCAGGTTGGAATCGTAGTTGAAATTGCCGTTGGAGGCGTAATCGTTGTAGTGGGTATAGGCGTACTTCAGGTTCCAACGCAGGTTTTTGGTGAGGCGGCGGGAAAGCGTCGCCGTGACGCTGTATTGCCGCTGATCGCTGCCCAGCGGCACACCGTCGATGATGTTGTTCTGGCTGTTGGCGGCGCAGTAGTAGAAATACCCGAGGTTTAGATCCGTCTTGTTGTCCAAAACAAAGTTCGAATTGAAGTTGGCAGTCCAGTAATTGTTTTGCGAATTGAGGACGGACTGGGTATAGCTAGAGGCTGGGGTCTTGGTGGTGCTGAGAACATAGTTGAATCCGGTCTGCAGGCCGAGCCAATCCAAGGGCGTCCAGCTCGCGTTCTGGCCGATGATGTGGCTGAGCGTCGTGGAGGACTCCGTCTCGCCCAGGCCGGACGAGGAGTCGGGTTCCGTCTGGATGAAAGAGTATTGATATTCGTAGCGGCTGACGGTCGTGACCCGGTTCAACGGATGAAGCGTAAGCCGGACGCTGCCGTCCCAGGTTTGAAAGCCCTGATAGACGATGAAGCCGGGATAGGCGTTGCCGGTGCTGCCGTTGTCCGGCGTGTTATCCTGGGTGTTGTTATAATTATAGGCGTTGTTCTTGTAATAACCGCCAAAGTCCAGACTGGCCTGCCGGACCGGATACCAGCGGGCGTTGACAAAATATTTCTGGAAGAAGCGCGAATCATCCGTCGCAAACTGCACCGGCACGGGGCCAAAGCCATTGACCTGGGTCAGCCCGCCATGTTCGTTAAGGCTGCCCTGTCCTTCGGTCAATTGGGCCCCGGCGCTGAGGACCCAGTTGGTGACGGCGGTGTAGCGCAGATCCAGGCGTTCGGTCACATCGATGGAATTATAGCCGCTGTTGCTATTGAACGGCTGGGTGTCGCCCGTGCCGGCCCCGGGATCATACAACGTGCCGACACCTGAAGAATTGGCGTTCCAATCCTCCGCCTGGATGTGCACGGAAGGAATGATGCTGAAAGTCTTGGTCGGCATGGACATCAAATTGACGTTCCCCACGTATTCGTTCTTGTGCGCGCCGCCGTTGAGACCGGTATAGCCCATGCCGGCGGCGGGATACGTCGGGGAGTAGGCCACGTCAAAATCGTCCCCGTAAATCCGGTTGCCGGTGAAGCTGTCATCCAGGTTGGCATAACTGAACCCGGTTGAGAGAAACAGGTTTTCCTTGATCCATGAGTCGGCATTGGCATGGGCGCTCAACATGTCGAAGGACGTGTTCTGGCTGTCGGTGGCCATTTGCTGGGCCGGGCCCCCGCTCCAAAAAGTCAGGTTGTGATTGTCGTTGAAATCTCCCGTCTCGTAAGCCATGCCTGCCCCATAATTCACGGTCTTTTTCGCGAGCAGGAAGTGATGGGTCAGGTCGAGCTGGAAGTTGTCCGACTTTTCATCGATGTGATAATCAGCCGGGTAAACACGGTTCACCGGGGACCCGCCTCCACCCACCGGCCCCCAAAGCGTCGAGTTTTCATCGCCATTCCGGTAGCGGTGGCTGTATTTGAAGGTGATTTGCGGAACATCATCACCCTTCGTCAACCCGGCTTCGAAGCTGATCAGGCCGCGGTCCAACGCCAGAGCATTGCCCGGCAGCGAAAACGCCTGCTGGTCGGCGGGGATGAATCCGCCGTTGACGGAATCCCACGTGCGGAAATTCTCATAATGGAAGCGGACAAATCCCAGGTCCAATTTGACCAGGCTCAGTCCGACGTTGTAATCGTTGTTATTGAAAATGGAACGGCCGTCCAGCGTGAAGGTGGTCTTTTTCGCGATATCGGTCTCGTAATGCAGATCTTCAATGCCGCCGAAGGCGCCGGTGTTGTGCTGTTGCCCCTGCGATGCCTGGCTCGCGCTGCCCGACGTCATCAGGCCACCAGCGGAAAGCTCGACCCAATTGCTGTAGCTGTTGGTCCCGCCTTCATAAAACTGGGCCGGGGTTGGGGTGCCGGCGGCCGTTGCGTGTGCGCCCAGGGCCAGCAGCGACGCGCCCACCACCGACTGGCCGAGAAGGTTTTTTCGCCGCGCGGCGCGAAGTTTTTTTGGTTGGCGAGCTATTTTTTTCATCGGCTTCCAGACAGTGGTTAAAATCTCAGGGACGGGCTCACGCGGGACCCGTGGACGGCTTCATGGCAACCGGCGCTCCAACAGGCGCCCTGGCTCAAACGCGAGGTGTGATCCACGCCACCGATCAAAATGGCCGAGCCGTCTTTGACCTGCTGGAAGTGGCATTTCAAACACAAATTGGCATTGCGCTCGGTCAGCAGTTTGGCGTTGACGCTGCCATGCGGCGTATGGCAACTGGTGCAGCCCTCGCGCATGGCCTCGTGCTCGAACACATACAACCCTTGCTGTGACTCGTGGCATTGCGTGCAGTTTTCCTCCTGCGAAAGCAGTTGCGTGCTACCGCCGGCATGCGCAATGCCCTTGTGCGGCGGATGGCACTGGATGCACGTCATGCGGCCTTCAGGAACCGGGTGATGATTGGGCAGATTGAACTGGCCCCGAACATCCATGTGGCATTTGTAACAGGTGTTTTCCACCGCATGTTCCGGGTCCAGAGGAAAGCGACCGCTCAAACTTTCCGGCTGCGGCCGGCCGGCGGTGAAGCTGTAGGGCGGTTTGACCTCGCCGCCGGAATCTTCATGGATGCTGCACGGGCCATGGCAGGATTCACAACCGGCGTTAATCCCATTCTTGCCTCGCGCCATGAGCCGGGCATGATCGGCGGTTTTGAAGTCACGGCACAGCTCGTCATGGCATTGCTCACAATCGGCCGACCCGACATATTTCGCGCCCGGCACGTCGGGCAGAACCACGGCCTGCTGCGTGAGCGAACCACAGGAAATCACAGCGAGCAGCAGGATGCCCGTGCCGGCGACCAGCGCCAGACCGCGCTGCCGCCGGCACCGGACCCAGAGTGGGTTGAGGAAAGCAAAGGTTTTCATGGAATATTCAGTGCCACCGGGTCATTGCAATAACTGCACCATCCAGATCTGGGCGGCGTTCAACAAATTGAGCGCCAGCGACGGGTTGTGAACGCCCATGCTGCCATCGTTCAAAACCAGATAGAGGTTGAACCGCGCCCGCTTGACCTGATCCGGAATCAAGGCCTGGCCGGCCTTGGTCGGCCCAGTGAAGGTGACCGGATTGGCCAGGGACCAACTGGATACATAGCCCAATGAATTGGTCTGCCACGTCAGGCCGCCGGGAGTGGTATATTCCCACGCCACCACGCCGTTGGTTGCCAGGAGCGAATTCGTCTGCACGGCGGCCCATTGGTTCATGGCCGAAATCAGCGTGATCACGTTGTTGGAGATGGCCGGCGTCAAATAATAATCCTGCAGAATTTCGGGCGGCGTGATATGACAATTTAAACAAACCGCGTCGCTCGTGATCATCGTGGAATGGTCCGGCGCTCCCCGGCTGTCGGTCTGCATATGACAGGCGGCGCATTGATTGGTCAGATAAAATGTGCCGGAGATCGAATAGGCGGCGGATGACGGCAAACCGGCGTGATTCCCCGGATTGAAGGTGGCGGTGCCGCCCAGCAATTCACCAACCGAACCCAGCAAGAAATTATATTGCACGGACAAGTGCGGCGCGCGGGAAGTATCAGTCCAGGTTGCACCCCGGTCATTGTGGCACTGGGCGCACAGGTTTATGTCCGTGTTGGCGTTGTACTTGTTGGTGAACGCGGCCACGCTGGCGGTGTCGGCGCTGGTGAGGGCAAAATAATTGGTCGAAGCCGGCGGGTTACGCAGTTGCACGGGATAGGAATTCGTCTGGTGCGGGTCGTGGCAGACGGCGCAGGTGATCGGCACGTTGTAATCTTTCGTAAGCGTGACGGCGGGATTCAAACCGTCGAGCATCGCCAACCGGGCCGAACCGGAATGGCAGACGCCGCAGGTCCGGATGTTATTGGTGCTGCTGGCCATGACGGAGAGCGTGTCCGGCACGACGGCAGCATGGCCGCTGGTCATCCATTCCTCGTAGGTCGGCGGATTGGTGTAAGTGGAGTGGCTGGCACTGTGACAGCCGCCGCAAACCTGGCTCGCGAGTTCCACGCGCGGAACCACCGTGGGATCGTCCGGGCTGGCCGCGTGGTTCGCCGCCGGGCCGTGGCAGTTTTCGCATTGCACATTTTCGAGCAACGGTGTGGCCGATGCGCTGACAAAGCCGGTGGGCAAGCCATAACCCACGGTGTGGCAAGGCAGACAGGCGGCGTTGTACTGTCCGCCGTAGTTCGCAAAATTAGTGCTAACGAAAGCGCGGGCGTGCGCGGTATTGGTTTCGACACTGCAGACGTTCAGATGGCAGGTGAGGCAGGCCTTGGATCCGGCGTATTTCGGGGCCGGACCGGAGATGCGGAAAAACGCGCTGGTGTAAAGCCGGGTGATGGTGGCCGTACGGTTGAGATTGGTGGCTTTACCCAAGGCCACCCAGGGGACATTCAGCAGGGTGTTGCTCTTTTGAAAAACTTGATAATAGCCGGACGGCCCTTCCCAGGTGAGTTGCATTCCGTTGGTGAGGCGGCTGATGCCTGTCATCACCGGCAGACCCGGCATCCCGCCCGGCTGCGTTATGGTGAGGTGCTGCGTCGACTGGGCCGGCAGTGATAAACTGCAAACCCCGAAGACCGTCAAAGCCATGACTGCTTTTCTGACAGCTGAAATCTTCATGTAAACCAGAGTCTAAACTAGAACTTCCTAAGCGTCGTACCCCGACCAAACTCTCGCCCGGTTCCACGAACAAACCCGGGGGGGGGCGCTGGACGTTCACTTTATGCTGTTGACTCTATAACCGACACCAGTTGAAAACTAACCGTATTTTGCTTCTTGCTAGGCTATTATTGGCTATTAGCCTCGCCTCCCGGCTGATAACCCGATTTCTAAATTGACAGGACCGCCTGATGCCGGAAAATGTCCGCCGCTAGAAATCAAACTGCTTCACATGAATCCAAACACAACCGCCAGCCCCGCTCCAACACCCGCTACCCGCCGTTCGCCGCTGGTGCTAGTGGCCATTGCCTTCGGGCTGGGGATCGGGCTGACCAGTTTCTGGTTTCACCAATCGCAGGCGGGTAAGGCCGGCGGCGCGCTGTCCGAGGCCGACAAGAACCTCCTCAGCCAGCTCCCTGCGCCGGTGAACATTCGCTACTATTCGCTGTTGCCGGCGGGCAGCGCCGACGCCTCGCTCCAGGCGTTTGCCGGGCGCGTGATGCAGTTGCTAGACGCCGCGCAAATCGCCGCCGGCGGCAAGATCCAGCTCGCCAGTGTGGACACCGTGGCCGAGACGAATGCCACCGCCGCCAGCGCCGACGGGCTGCAACCGTTCAATCTGGAAAATGGCGACGCCTGTTACCTCGGCCTAGCCATTGCCAGCGGCAATAACAAAGAAGCCCTCGCCCGGCTCCAGCCGGAATGGGAACCGGCGTTGGAATCCGATCTCGTTCGCGCCATTTTGCGCGTAGCCGCCGCGGGCGCCCCGCCCAAGCCCGCACCGGAAATTGCCAAACCAAGCCCCGAGACCATCGCCGCCATCAACCGGCTCATCCCCGATGTGAGCGCCGTCACCGCCGAGCAGGCGAGCCAGATTTTCAGCGCCGAATACTTGAAGCAGGTCGGCGTGGTTGGGGCCGAGATGGAGGCGCAGGTCAATGCAGCCGCGCAGCTTGTGGTGCAGGCGCAGGCCAGCGGTTCCGCTGCGGATCTGGAAACCGCCCAAAAAAAACTGGCGCAGGCACAGGTTTTGCAGGGTGAGAAGCTCAAGCTGCTGGCGGCCAATCTGCAAATTCAACTCGCCGTCTTTCAGCAGCTGAAGGCGGGGTCCGTCAACGGCGCGAAATAAAATAGGGCAGACCAATGGCCGGATGGTCATCCGCACAACCGTAGGGGCACATTTCCGGTTCCTTCTCTGGGGTATGTTTCTTCGCATGTGAAGTAGCAGGCCGGTGTCAGTGCGGCTGACAAGACGCCAGCGAGACAGCCCGCATTTTTCGCAGTCGAATACCCGTCGTTTTGCTTTTAACTGTCCGCCTGAGTTCCTCCGAATTATTGGGCCGGGGTGGTCATCAGTGGAGGGAGTCAGTTACTCTCCGCTGTCCGCCAGCATGAATAACATAATCATGAATGACAAGTTGCATTTGGATTTCAGGTCGCATTCGTCAATCCAGACTGGTTATAACAAAAACCCATGCCGAGCAGGCGACGGCCCTCCTGGCGGTGGCGCATTTAATCTGCATATGACTAAGGACAATGGTGTGATTGGCAACGGCTCCTCAACCCGGCAGTGTCCGGTTCTAACTCACATACTCGGAAGGAACATCCAGTTCCGTAGACATTGTTCCCATCACCCCTAGCTTCACCGACAAAACGGCCGAGGTGGCTACAACATAAACGTTCTCTTGCTGGGAACCGGCAGCTCGACGGAACAGAAGCATCCAGGCCAGACTGACGCCGATTAGGTCCATCGGCTCGCAGTAATAGGTCATGGCGATATTCAAAGATGAATGTCGAATGTTATGCTCTCCCGGACGTGGAGCCTTAGATCCTCCGTTTTAGGACCCAGCATATCTGCCAGAAGGCGGATAATACAGAGCAGCTAAAAACCCCTTCCCGCTCGCGCGGAAAGGGGTCTTGATATTTCGGTTCGATTCAGCCGCCGCTCAAGGCGTGTGAACCACGCGGTAGTACATCTGTGTATTATTCCGCGTCGGCGTAAGGTAGCTGATGGTGCTGCCGGTGCCGGGGATGTTGGTGCTAACGTTCGACCAATTGCCCGTGAGGGCGGTGATGCCCTGGATGGTGTAAGAGGTTCCGACCTGCGAGTCAAAGGCGATTTCCGCCGCCGTATAGATCGCAATGGTGTTGGTGGCGCCGTTGACAATATTGGCACCGTTCACATAAACCACGCCGTTGACGGCGGTAGAACTGCTGAACGGGTTCAGCCCCATCGCATACATCATCCAGTTGGGGAGTCCGTTGACATTATTGATGCCGTTGGGCCCGGCCGCACCATTGGTGGCGAAATTGGGGCCAAAATAGGTGGTCTGCCACACGTCCGGCAGGCCGTCGCCATTAGCGTCACCACTCAGATTACCGATGGAAGCCTTGAGCAGGCCAACCGCGAACGGCCCGTTATGCACACCCAAACTGCCGTCCATGCTCACGAACTGGTAGTTGTAGGCGGCATTGAGGAACTTCGCGGGCATGTTCGTGTAGGTGCTGAGGGAGGTCTTGACCTTGCCATCCGCCACGTAATTGTTGGGATTGGCCTGGTAGCCCGACGGCGGATAGAGCGTAGACAGCTTGTTCAAGAGCTGCTGAACCTGGGTTTGGATGCCCTGGCTATAACCTACGCCGACATAATCCGGCGCCGGGATGTCGAAGTCGGTGACGGTGCCGTGACATTGCGTGCAGACGTAGGCGACGGGCACATTGGCCACGACACCATTGTTGGTGACGTTGTAGCTCATCTTGAACGTGTGACCGCCCGCCTTGGTGAAGGCCGGATCGGTGCTAGCGATCACCTGCATATGACAGCCGGCGCAAGTGTTGGAGATGACGTTGGCGTGCGGAGCGCTGGGGATCGACTGGCCGTAGGTTATGGCATTCACGCCTTCGAGCATGTCCGCCTGCGGACTGTCGTGAGTGCCGAAACCGACGCCGCCCGCCCAGTTCGGCTGGTTCAAAGGATATTTCGCCATCATACTGGTGACGGAACCGTTGCGACTGTTATGGCATTCCATGCAGAAACCGCCGCTGCCGGCGTTGGTCACAACGGTGCCATCGGAGAGCGTGATGTTGTAGCCCATGCGCAATTGATGCGGATTGGCGTAGCTATGGGGATCGTGACAGGCCTGGCAGGTAATCGGATAGTAAGTCGTGTTCGGGGGATTCTGCGGCGTGGTATAGGTGGGGGAAGCGGCGCTATAAGCCACTACATTGGTGGAAGATGAATTCGCCCAGATAATATTGGTAGGGTATTGGTTCAGGGCAGCCATGCCGCCGGCATTGGCCCAACCCACAAAGCCGGGCGCGGTGTGACAACGGACGCATTGCGGACGGCTGACGCCGGAGGGCGTCCGGGAGGCGGCCGCATGGAGTGAATTGTTCCACTCGCCGTTCTTGAAATGGTTGTTCATACTATCATGGCATTGTGCGCAATCGCCCGCCGCGTAGTTGATGGAGATGGCGTTGGTGTTGCCAACCACGCCCTGCGAGAACAAATGCTGGCTGCCGGGGCCGTGGCAGTTTTCGCACTGGATGTTGGCCACGTTTTGCACGGCCGTAGGCATGGCGGCCCAATTGCCGTTGGTCAACACCGCTGGAAACGTCCAGCCGTATTCGGTAGCGATATCGTCAAAGCCGCCATTGACGGCAAAGCTGTTGGTGTCATAACCAAGCACATGGCAGGAGATGCAGTTTTTGCTGTAATGACTGCTCTCAATGCCGTCAATTGCCCTGGCAAAGAATGAGGCGTGCGGCGTGTTAGTGTAAGAGTTGAAAATGCTGGGCGCACCGGAGAACTGGCCGCTATGGCATGCGGCACAAGTCTGAAGGCCAAGATAAGTCGCCGCCGTGATCGTCACCGAGAGGTTGGTGGTTCCGCTGCCCGCCGTGGCGATGGTGGCGTTCACGGTGTATGGCCCCACGGCATCCGGGCGGAAAAAGGCGCGGTCCGCCAGTTGAAACGCCGGAGTGGCGCTCTCGCCAGTATACCGGTCCGAGGTGTTGTAGAGTGGCACGCTGTCGCTGATCGGCGGGGGTGACAAAGCAGCCAGTGATCCGGCGGGCTTGTTGCTGGTCGCCAGTGTCCAGGTAACGCCCACGATGTTCGACGGGGCAATGGCGGCGTTTACCATGGCATCAATATATACCGGTTCGCCAAGCGCGACGGTTCGGCAACCGGCGGAGAACTGGGCATTCGATCCAGTGATGCCGTAATTCTTGATTTCCGTGGGGGTTAGCGGCCGCAGGGTGAGCGAGCCGCTCAAGGCGGGAGCAGCCGCCCGGACAGCGGACAGGCTGCCCAACAATGTCAAAGCCGCCGCCGCGAAGCAGACCGGCATCTTCCAATAGGTATTTTGTTTTTTCATGATCGATTTGGTTTTATGGTTTTTCCGTCGTAAATTTTCAGTCAGGCCGTCGCAGCGCTTGATGCCCACTCGGGCGCAGTTTCAATCACCGGCTGGGCACGCTTAGCATGAGGTGAATCAAATCGAGCCATCAATTCCGCCGTGTGTTCGGCGATGATTTGCCGGCAAAGAGTTAGTTCCGACCCGCGATTTTTCGTGTTTTCCCGGACGACCGCTTCCAGGTCGTCAATGTCGTAAAGGAAAACATTCGGAAGCTCGGCCACCGCGGGGTCGATGTCGCGCGGCACGGCGATATCCACGAGGACGAGCGGGCGGTTCCCGCGCGCGGGCAGGATCTTCGCCACATCCTCGCGCCGCAAAACGATGTCCGGACTGCCGGTCGAACTGACCAGGATATCAGCCTCGGTCAAGGCCGCCGCAGAATCCTCGAGCCGAACCGCGCGGCCGCCGAATTCGGCCGCCAGTTTTTCCGCGCGCTCCACCGAGCGGTTGGCCACCAGGACGGTTTTGGCGCCGCGTTTGGCGAGGTGCTTCACGCAGGCCTCGCCCATTTTGCCCGCGCCCAAAATCATCACAGTCTTAGCGCTCAAATCACGGTCAAATACCTTTTCCGCCAGCTCCACGGCCACGCTGCCGACCGAGGTGGCACCGCGCCCGATGCCGGTGTTGGTGCGGACGGCTTTCACCACCGCGAACGCGGTCTGGAAGAGGCGGTTCATTTTTTTGCTGACCAGGCCGGCGTCCTTCGCTGCCTGATAGGCGTTCTTGACCTGGCCGGTGATTTCCGTTTCGCCGAGCACGAGCGAGTCCAGCCCGCTGGCCACTGAGAACAGGTGTTCCGCCGCGGCCGCTCCTTCCTTGACGTACAGGTGGGGGGAGAAATCGAAGTCGCTGCCGGTGAGTTCCTGGAACAGAGCAAGGACTCGGCCATGAATCCATGGAGATACGCCGTAAATTTCCACCCGGTTGCAAGTCGAGAGCATGACCACCTCGTCCAGCCCACCGCGCAGCTTCAGCCGGCAGCCGCAGCATTGGAGCCGCGCGCGCTGGACAGCCAGCCGCTCACGCACTTCCACCGGCGTGGTCTTGTAGCTTAATCCTGCGACAAATATCTTCATTCGAGCTTATGTTCGGTCGTTATCTAATTTGACTCTACTCGAGGCTGAAAACGGTGCTTACCGTTTCTTGTCATTTACCAAGCAACTTTTGGCGTGTTTAAAGTTTAAGGAACTGCTTACAAAAAGAATTAGATCCACTTACCTTTCTTCAAAGCCCCGGGGATTGTCCGCCCGGCGCGTTTCGGCGGCGGGTTCGAGCGGGTGTTCGTGCGCTTGAAACTCCTCGGAGATGCGCCCGTCCAGGCACGCGGTGTTGAGCGGATAGACCTCGGGGTCGAAGATGACATGGTAAAAATGCCAGACGATGATGGCGAGGCAAGCGAGCACGGCCTCGTAATAATGGATGGTTGTCGCCACCGTCACCACCCAACGCGGCAGAAACTGCGTCACGTCAATTTTGAGCCAGATGGCGAGGCCGGTCGCGCCCATGATGAGGGTGCCCCAGACCACCGCCCAATATTCCATTTTTTCGGCGTAGCCAAAGCGGCCAATCTTCGGTTTGTCCGGGCTCCATCCGGCCAGGTAGCAAACGGCGCGTAAAACATCGAGGGCATCTTTTTTAACCGGAAACAAATCCGCCAAGAGCTTTCGCCCGTCGCGCGTCGCCAAAAGATAAATCAGGTGATACAGGCCGACGCCGAGCATCACGATGCCCGCGACCCGGTGCGCCCAGCGGCGGAACGGTTCGCTGGAACCCAGCACCTTGGCCAGCCATGAATCCGGGAATTTGAGTGCAAAGCCGGTGACTGCCAGCACGATGAAACTCGTTGCCAGCACGAAATGCTGCCAACACTGCGACGTCGTCATCCGCACCACCGGCCGCCCGGTCCGGCGCAACCGCGCCGCCGTTTTTTTCACGAAGAGGATGCCGTTGTGCGCGAGCATTCCGCCGATGGTTGTAAAAATGAGGAAAAGATAGATGCGCCGGGTCCAGTTGTTCAGCCGGCTACCAAAATCCACGCCGCCGGCCTGTCCATCCGGCGCGACGTGGATTTTGCCGATGGAAAACTCCTGATTCGCGCCCGGATGACATTTGCCGCAGGTGACGACGAGATTGATCTTATTGATGGTGGAATTGGTGTCCGACGACGGCAGGACTTTATGAAAGCCATGGCAGCTGGCGCAGTTCGCCGCGACGGTGGATCCGTATTGCGCGGCCAGGCCGTGATAACTTTCAAAAAAAGTAGTTACGCGGTCGGCGGGCAGGTTGTATTTGGTGTTCAACCGTTCCGACGCGTGGCAGCGGCTGCAGACGTCCTCGGAAATGCTCATCGTCGAACTGCCCTTAAGCGACCGGATTTTGTGTTCGTCATGACAACCTGTGCAAGTGGGCGCGTCGTGCGAACCGGCTTGGACGGCCCGGCCGTGGACGCTTTGCTCCCAATCGCGGGTCTCCCGTTCATGACAGGCGCCGCAGGTCTCGGCCTGGCGCGAATAATAGATGGGCGACGTCGGCGAGTTGTCGGAGATGATCTCGTGAGTGTCGTGGCAGTCGCGACAGGTCGCCGCGCCGTCGTGGCCGGCTTTGAGCGCCAGGCCGTGGGAGCTGGCGTTGAAGCTTTCCGTCTGCCGCTCGTGGCACCGGGCGCAATTCACCGGCGCGAGCGGCCGGTTGTCGTCGGGATGTTTGACGGTGACATCCGTATGGCAACTGATGCATTCATTGGTTCGGTGCGCGGACAATTTCAATTTGGCAGCGTCCACAAACAGCGAGATGGCCTTGCCGGCGGAATTGGTCTGGAACAGAGTGTTGTCGCCGTGGCAATCGAGGCAGTCGCTGTTTTTCAAGCCAGCGAAGGCGGGAACCGCCGCGAAGAGCAGCAGGGTGAACAACCAGGGTAAAACGCGATGCATACCGGCATTTTCCCAAGCTTACGCCAAAATAACTCCACCAGTCTTGTCATCTACTGGACAATTATTGAACCCAAATACTGCGGGTAGAAGGGCTGCGAAAGACACGACAGGACACGACTTTTATCGGGGCGGAAACCGTTCGGTCAGGCGCGGATAACGCACCAGACCGATTTTGCAGCTAGAGCCTCTACGTCGGTTGCTACTCCTGCGGGAAGGCATTTAGAGAGATGACATGAGTAGTTGGCTGGCGAGCGCGGAAGCGCTACACCAACCAACGTATGAACCAACACAAACTAAATACCTCCGAAGTTCGCGCGGATCAAGTCGCGAGCCAAAAACTACAGACGCTCAAACTGGGGCTGGACGTTCACGCTGACAGCATCGTGGTGGTGCGGCTTCTCGACCACAGCGCGCCACAGCCGGCCCAGAAGTTCGCGCCGGCCAAGTTCCTGGCGTGGATCAAGACCCAACTCCCGCTGGCCGAGCAGGCGCACAGTTGCTACGAAGCCGGCCCGTTTGGCTTTGGCCTGCACCGCGACCTTGCGGCGCTGGGCGTTCACAACCTGGTGGTGCAACCCGTCTGCCTGGACGAACAGCATAAGGGCGTCAACCACGACAAGAGCGACGCCAAACAACTGGCCCTGCGGCTGGATCGCTACGTGGCCGGCAACGCGCATGCGCTGGCCACTGTCCGCGTGCCCACACCCGCCGAGGAACAAAAGCGGATAGAAAGCCGGCAACGGGAACAACTCAAGCGCGAAGTCACACGCGTGGCCGCGCAAGGCCGCAGCCTGCTGCTCACTCAGGGTCAGCGCGAAAAGTAGGGGTGGTGGGAGGCGCGACGCTGGGCCAAGCTCAAAGCCCAGCTCCCGACCTGGCTAGCCGAGCGGCTGGAATGCTTCCGCCCCGTGCTCGCCACATTGACGGACGAACTGGACGCCGCCACCGCCGCCTTGGAACAAGCCGCGCCGGCCCTGCGCCCCAAAGGTCTGGGCGGACTCAGTTACGAAGTGGTGGAACGCGAGGTCGGGGACTGGCGGCGCTTCACTAACCGGCGGCAGGTCGGGAGTTATACTGGGTTGTGCGGCGGGGTCAGTGCCAGCGGCAACACCCATCACCTGTTGCCCATCACCAAACACGGCAACGTGCGGCTGCGCACTGCACTGGTGGAACTGGCCTGGCGGCTGGTCGTATGGCAGCGCGACTGTGTGCTGGTAAAGAAATGGTGGTCGGTGGTCGGCAACCCGAAGGCGACCAAGGCCGCCAAGAAGAAAGCCATCGTGGCGATGGCCCGCCAGATGGCGGTGGACCTGTGGCGCTGGCGCACCGGCCGGGTGCAGCCCGAAGCCTTTGGCTGGACGATGGTTGGCACGCCAGCCTAAGCAAGTAAGTAAACCAAGGGAATGAAGGCTGACCGAAACAATTTGAAACGGCGCGCGCCCGGCGTAAATGCTGGACTGGCAACTGTCCGAGCTAGAGATTGGGCGCGCTCGTTTCTTGGCTGTGACCGCACGCGTCAACTGGTGCCGTCCTTTCGAGGCCGCGCACGGATAGCAGGAAGAGCAACGGTTAAGTCCGTTGACCGCGCCAAGAAAACGTTTTGCCAACTCGGAACGCCGGAAAGGAAAACCAAAACCGCTTTTAAGAAAAAATAAAAAACAACCGAAGCGCCTACCAAGCCTTGACACT
>CAIQEI010000077.1 GCA_903870815.1 uncultured Verrucomicrobia subdivision 3 bacterium | reverse complement strand
TGTGCCGCCGATTCTGCTGGAAGGCGACGAGCCTTCCGCGCCGCTAGCCAGCGGCCCCGGCGAAAAATATTCCCTCGGCGCCAAGCCGCCCGCGCAAAGTTTTTCCGGCGGCGAATTGCCCGAAAGCTACGGCACGAAAAAATTATTTCTCACCGCCCGCGACCCGCACTGGCTTTATGCCCATTGGGATTTGACCCGCGAACAGCAGAACTCGTTGAACGCCGGGTCCACGGACGGCCATCTCATTCTCCGCATTTTCGCAGGCAAACTCGAAGGGCATCCCGCCTACGAAATCCACGTCCACCCCGAGTCGCGCCACTGGTTCGCGCACGTCGAACGCGCGGGCAATTCCTACGCCGCCGAACTCGGCTGTTATTCCGCACTCGGCAAATGGGTGCGCGTGGCCGTCTCCAGCGGCACAGTCACGCCGCCGGATGCGGCCGCCAAGGAGGAGGCGGCGGAATTCGCCACGATCCCGTTTGAATTTCCGTTCGCCCGCCTGATGCAGATCATCGAGGAAGCGGTGCGCGACAACATCCCGCTCGCGCAGGCCATCGAGGAATTGCGCCGCGCGGGGCATCCCGACCTGCCGCGCTTCGCCCATTCCATCCATTCGCCGGTCATCGCCCCCGGGCCGACGCGCCAGTGGACGCCGGAGCAGGAAAAGGCGCTGGCCAAAATCATCAGCATTGACGAGACCCGCCGCGTCTGGATGGGCTCGCTCGAAATCACCGAACTCATCCGCCGCCGGCTGGCGCACGACGTCACTTCGCCGGTGAGGGCCTTCGGCATTTCCAGCCCCGGAATTTCTTCCAGCCCCACCAGTCCGTTCGGCGGCGCCGGCGTGGAGACAGGCAAGGGTTTTTGGTTCAACGTCAACGCCGAGCTGATCATCTACGGGGCGACGGAGCCGGACGCGAAAGTCTCGCTGGGCGGCCACGAAATCAAATTGCGTTCCGACGGCACGTTCAGCTTCCGCTTCGCTTTGCCAGATGGAAAATACGATCTGCCGGCCGTCGCCGTTTCCGCCGACGGCACGGATGGACGCGCGGCGGAATTGAAATTTGTCCGCGAGACGCAGTATCTCGGCGACGTCGGCGCGACCCCGCAGGATCCATCGCTCAAGCCGCCGCTGCCGGACAATCTTTGATTGCCATGGACTCACCCGACCGTGGAGCCTTGATGCTGGTCCGGTTCATCTCGGCCGCGCTCATGGGCTGGACACTGGTGGAATTCCTCCTGTATTGGGTCATTAGCAACCACAACCAGCAGCCATTGGAAACCATGCCTTGCGTAATGAAATCCCTCCCGTTTCTCACCGGGGTCATCATGCTCATCAAATCCCGGGCGCTGGCGGCCTGGATTTCGGACAAGCTCGACCTGTAAATCACCAACCAGGTTATGCCCGGCTATCTTTCCATCGTCCTCCACGCGCACCTGCCGTTCGTACGCCATCCGGAACATGAAAAATTCCTGGAAGAAAGCTGGCTGTTCGAGGCCGTCACCGAGACCTACCTGCCGCTCGTCCAGATCATGCAAGGCTGGCGGCGCGACCAGTTGCCGGCGCACCTCACGCTCTCGCTTTCGCCCACGCTCTGCGCGATGCTGCTGGACCCGCTACTGTGCAGCCGCTACGCCAAACATCTCGACGGGTTGATCGACCTGGCGGAAAAAGAAATCCACCGCACGCACTGGGATCGCGCCTTCCGCGACCTCGCGTGGATGTACCACCATAAATTCTGCCAGGCGCGCGAGACCTGGCGGCATTACGACGGAAATTTGATTTCCGCCTTCCGCCAGTTTCAGGACGAGAATCTTCTCGAGATCATCACCACCGCTGCAACGCACGGACTGCTGCCGCTCATGTCCGGACATCCGCCGAGCATTCGCGCGCAAATCCTTACGGCCCGGGATCATTACCAGAGTTGCTTCGGGCGCGACCCGCGCGGCCTCTGGCTGCCGGAATGCGCCTATGCCGAGGGCGTCGAGAAATTTTTGCAGGAGGCGAACATCCGCTGGTTCATCCTCGACACGCACGGCATCCTGCACGCCCGCGCGCGGCCGCGTTTCGGCACGTTTGCGCCGATCTTCACGCCCAACGGGGTTGCCGCCTTCGGGCGCGACTTTGATTCCTCGCGCCAGGTCTGGAGCAAGCACGAAGGCTATCCCGGCGACCCGCGCTACCGTGATTTCTACCGGGACATCGGCTTCGACCTAGACTTCGACTACGTCCGGCCGCATCTGCCGTCGCCGGAGAACCGCGGGTTCACCGGCATGAAATATTACCGCATCACCGGCACGGGCGAGAAGCAGGTATACCAGCGCGATCACGCGCTGGCGGCGGCCAGCGAACATGCCCGGCATTTTCTCGACGAACGCATCGCCCAGGTGCGTCAGGTGGCGCCGCTGCTGGACCGTCCGCCCATCATCGTAGCCCCGTATGACGCGGAGCTATTCGGGCACTGGTGGTATGAGGGCCCGGAGTTCCTGGATTTTCTCGCGCGCAAATTGTGCCACGAGCAGAACGAAATTAAACTCATAACACCCGGCGAATATCTGCGGCGCCATCCGACCAATCAGGTCGCCACGCCGGGCGCATCGAGCTGGGGTGAGGAAGGCTACTGGCGCGTGTGGCTGAACGAGTCGAACGAATGGATTTATCCGCACCTGCAAATTGCGCAGGAGCGCATGAGCGATCTGGCCAAGAAATTTCCCGACGCCACCGGCCTGCGGGCGCGGGCGTTGCGACAGGCCGCGCGCGAACTGCTGCTGGCGCAGGCGAGCGACTGGCCGTTCATCCTGCGCGCCGGGACGAGCCCCGACTACGCGCGCCGCCGGGTGAAGGATCATCTGCTCCGCTTTATCGCCTTGCACGAGCAATTAACCCTGACCAAGGTGGACGAGAAATGGCTCCGCGAAATCGAGGCCCGGGACAACCTGTTTCCCGACGTGGACTGGAACTACTGGAAGTGAAGTGCCAAAAGAAAGCACGCAGGGCTTTCGAGTCTTGATGAATGGGATTGCCATCAGCCGGCAATCCTGCAAAAAATGTTCCGGTTGGGAGTGGCGTCATAGGCCAGCTTAGCTCAGTGGTAGAGCAGCAGTTTTGTAAACTGCGGGTCGTCGGTTCAATCCCGACAGCTGGCTCCATTTTCGTTTGCATACTGCAGGCAATTACAGAGGACAGAATGATCACGGTCAGTAAACCGGCGGGGGCCACCACAATTCGACTAGTTTTGAAATCGTATGCAGAAACTCACCAGAATTCGCGTTCTAAAACGCAAAAGAAATAGGGCTGGTCTGACAATTCAAAGAATCATCGACGACATCAAGATTAAACCGGTTTAAGTGTGCGGGAATTTTTTGTTCCGAGGACGCGTTCTTCACTTGCCTGATTGGAACCGCTATTGAAAAAAAACCAACTACATCATCACTTTCCTGGAATCGCGTTGGTAAAGAGCGGCAGGTCGGCGCGGTTTACCAGCCACGAATCATTGAGCATGGGCGTAACGTTTTGATTGGTGGTTAGCCCCCATTTCACACTCCAGGCCTGAAAAAAGACGGCTTGCGGGAAGTGTTTTTTTACCCCGTCCAAAAAGCGAAGGTAGTTGTAATCGCCGGGCGGGTGAAACGGCCCGTGCGGACCGAATTCCGTAAAACCAAAAGGCTTGGGCAGATTGAGCAACGCCGCCGTGCCGTGAATGTGATTGGCGTCCACATAATCGGAGTAGGCGTCCACGCCGACCAGATCTACATAGCCATCGCCCGGATAATAATCAGCAGTGTGTCCGCCGGTGTTGGCGGCATAAACCCAAAGCAGGTTATCCAATTTTTTCTCGACCGTAAAATAGTCGAACATTTGCCGCCAAAGTTTTATGAAAACATCCGGTTTTTTCGCACCCCACCAAAACCAACCGCCGTTCATCTCGTGGAAAGGCCGCCACAAAACCACCACACCGGCGGCGCGGAGTTGCTGCAAGCCCGCGGCAACATCGTCGAGTTCCCGCATCCAGACAGCATGAGCCGGTGAGGCGGGATCGAGCAGCGGAGTGATATCCACGCCCTGATCACGCAGGCCGCTGATGGTTAGATTGGTGCGCAGCGGATAGAAAAAATGGGCATTAATGGTGACGAGTCCGCCATGCCGCCATTGGTCAAGCGCGGCAGCGTTCGGTGCCAGGGCAGCGATGCTGCCATCGTGCCAGTCAGAATAATCCACGCCCAAGATGGCCGGGCAGCAACCGGTGCGTTGCTGGATTCGGTCGAAAATTCGGGAACTGTTGGTGGCGACCGAACCGAATTCAGTGAATTGGCCGGACAACAATCGTTTTTCCGGTCGATCCTGCAACCCTTGGATATATTTCAAAACCGCATGCGCGGCGGGACTGGCATTCGGATTGGCGGGCAGTTGGTTGGGGCTGCCAGCTAGGCAAGAGGCGATCCCAAGCAACAAGAACAGCAGCGGATATTTCATGTTCGGGATTTTCATTGTCATTTAACCCTATCAGACATTTTTTCGATGCGAAGCCCCGGTTGCAACTTCCAAAAATTTACAGGGACCAGAAATTCCGGCTGCCTGATCTTAACAGCAAGGGTCAATTTACAATGCCATTGCGATTGCCACTTTGAGAGCGGGTCTGTGCAAGCAACTTAGAAGGTTTTGTGGCGATGGTAATTCGGACTGCTCACGGCCCGACGTTCACGCCCACGCCAACACTCGTGGAGCCCCCGGCGGCGCGGATGCCCTCGTTGGCAGCGACAGTGCGCACAAAAGTGTCCACGATGACTTTGACCGTATTCCGAAACAGACCGAGCGGATGGTCGGGCACATACACGATATCGCGCGGCTCCAGCGGCACTTCCGGCGCTTTGCCCTTGAGGATGTCCATAAAGTTCACCACGGCATAGTGGGGATCGGTCAGCGAGCCGCGGATGATGACGACCTCGCCCAGCCACGCATCCGGCAGCGCGCCGTGCGCGTTGGCGATAGCTGAACTTAACGTGACCTGATCCTTAAATGACACCGGACGCGGAGAAGCCACCGCGCCAAGCACATAAACTTCCGACGCCAGCGCCGAAGGCAGGAAGATGAAATCATCCGGCTGGAGGTAAATGTTTTGGGACATATCGCCTTCGTGGATGAGTTTTTTAAAATTCACCGGAAGAAACCGGCCGCGCCGCAGCACGAAGCTGTGCTGCAAATCCGCCAGTTCCTCCGTCGTGCCGGTGAACTGCGCGCTATACAAGCCGCCGGCGCGCGTGACAGCGTCAATAATTGTCATCGGCCCGGCCAGCGGGTAGATGCCCGGCGTATTGAGCCGGCCCAAGACCCAGACGCGCGAGCTGCGGACCTCGCGCAAGCTGACGGACACATGCGGGGCTTTATAATATTGCGCCAGCTCGTTTTCCAACAAGTCCCGGGTTTGCGTTGGCGTCAACCCCCACACGCTGGTGCCCGGTAGAAGGTCAAAATATATTTTTCCGTCCGGTCCGACCAGCGCCGGTTGCGAACCCAGACCGCTACCTAGCAATTCAATATCCAGGTGGTCGCCGGGCCCCAGCCGGAATTCGTTCGTCGGTGGTTGCAAAAAAATGGGATCCAAAGCATTCGTACCCCCCAAATCATGAAAGCCGTTGCTTTGCGCCTGGTGCGGATCAAACGTTGGGCCGTGCTGTACATTCGCACAGCCGGCGGCGAACAGGGCAGCGGCCACAAAAAATAACTGGAACAAGGCGCGCATCACTGGATGGACGGCAGGAGCGGCGAGGTGGTCAGCGGCCGGATGTTATTGCCAACCCAAGTCGTCGTCATGCCCTGCGCGTAGGCGTTGAGCGCCAGTTGCAACAGGTCCTCCGCGCTCTGCCACGGTTTGTCGGCGACGTAAATGATGTCCTTCGGCTGCAGCACAAAATCTTTTTCGCTGCCGGCCAGAATCGCCGCCAAGTTCACAACGAACGTCTGCGGTTTTTGCAGCGAACCGCGCACGACCAACACACGCTGCTGATAGGCAGTCGGCAAAAACCCACCGCGCACTGTCAATACGCCGACCAGCGTGTTTTCCGCCGTCAAACCGAGCGGTCCTGGAGCGCCCACCGCGCCGAGCAGATAAACTTCATTCACCGTGCCGGACGGGAAATAAATATAGTCGCCCGGGGCCACCAAAATATTTTGCGTCAAATCCCCGTGGTCGAACAGCTGCTCAAAATCCACCGCCAGCCGCTTTTGATTACGCACGATGAACGCGCGTTTCATGTCCGCCAGCTCGATGGTGTTATGCTCGTATAGCCCGGTGGCGACGCCGCGGGCGCGCGCCACCGCCTCGATGATGGTCAAAGGCTGGTCGAGGATGTAGGCGCCGCGATCCACCACCGCGCCCATCAAATAATAACGTTTGCTGCGCCATTCGACCGGCGTCACGATGGTGCGGACATTGCGGTAATATTTGCCAAGTTCCCCGTCCAGCCGGGCACGCATCTCATCCACGGTCAGACCCGCTACCATAACGCTCTGCGCCTCCAAAAAACTGATGCGTCCGTCGGGTCCCACCGGCACATAATTGTGGCCGGAATCCGGGCGGCCATAAATCCGCAAATTAAAAATATCCCCGGCACCGACGGTGTAATGCTTCTGCCAGTCCGCATAAAACGGCGTCTGCGTGGAGCCGGAAAATCCGTCAATCGCCACGAGATTAGTTTCCGAGGCGCGCATAGCACTGCTGCCGAGAAGCAAAAACACCAACGCCAGCGGCAGCAGCTTTTCCAAAAACGCCACGCGTGAAAAATCCGCCGGCTCGCGATTCAGCGCCGCCGCCGCGAGCGTCACCTCGCCGGCCGCGACGGTATCGAGCGTCTGCGCCAGTTCGTTTGGTTGCGACTCGCCGCTCGCCGCCACCCACACGATGGCCGGCATGAGTTCCGCAGCCAGCACCGCGTCCAGACCGATCATCGCCGGCAATTCGACGAGCAAAATCATTGACGGGATTGATCGCCACGCGGCCAGCGCGCGCTGCCAGCCGGCGCGATGCTCCAGATTCCACTGCCACGCCGCGTCGCAGCGTAATTCCAGCGGCACGCCGGGCTGTTCGCGCAAATGCCGAACCAGAATTTCGGGCGCCGCCAGCGCCTCGGCGAGCGAGACAGATTTTATTTCCGCATTCGCCGAGGGCAGGTTGGTGACCGTCACCACCGGCAGCCGCCGATCGTGCGCCGCATCGCGCAAATGGCCGATCAAGGTGGATTTGCCCTCGCCGATTTTCGCCGACGTGAACGCGAGCGTCAGGCGCGGCTCGTGTTGTAATTGCAACTGCCGGAGCAATTGCGACCAGGCGCGGAAACGCCATTGTGCCAGATCCGCCGCCGATAAACCGGCCGTGTCCGGCAGTCGCGCCACCACTGGCACGCCTGTAGCGCGGCGCAAATCGCCGGCCGAAACCACGCGCAAATCCATCAACTCGCGCCCGCAAATCCACACCAGCGCCAGGCCGAGGCCGAAAACAAAGCCCGCGATAGTGATGAGGATGATTTTTTTCCAACGGCCGCCAACTTCCACGCTATCTTCGGTCGCGGGTGCGAACAGCCGGTAAAGTCCCGGCGAGTTGGCCTCATAAACCTGCGCCTCGCGCTGGCGGCCGGCCAGGAGGTCGCGCGTCGCCTGCAACGTCTGCTGACGGGCCGTGATCTCGGCGAAGCGCTGGCTTTTTTCCGGAACCCCGCCCAGCTTTTGCTTCACTTTATCGTAAAATTCGGTCAGCTGACCGACACGTTTGGCAAGGCCTTCGCGCTCGCTCCGCAAATTGACGACCTGCAAATAAAGATCGTTGGCCACGCTATTGCCGGTGAATTGAAACGGCGGCGGGTTCGTGCTGGCGATGGCATCAGCGAGCTGTTTTTCCAACGCGGCGACTTTTTCCTGTGCATCTTTAACGATGGGATTCGCGTCGGCATAAGTGGTGCGCAGGCTGTTCAAATCCTGGCGCGCCTGATTCAAACGCATGGCCAGGGGATCCTGCAAGGCAAGTTCGCGCTCAACACTGCCGAGCCGGAAATCCGTCGTCTGCAAATCCGTCTTGGCCGTTTCCAACTGCATCTCGGCGTCACCGAGTTCGTGCAAGAAAGCCTCCACTTCGCGATCCGCGCCAAAAAATTCACTAGCCTTGCTGAACTCTAACAATTCCTTGTTCACCGCTTCCAATTCCGCATCGCTGCGGGTGATTTGGTCGCGCAAGAACTTGTCGAGTTCCGCCGCCTCCTCGGACTGCATTGACGCCGTCAGCGCCACCACTTCGTTGCCATAGGCATTAATCAAATCCGCCGTCGCTTTGGCACTGCCCCCACCTTTGAGCGTCACATCAATCAAATCCGTCTCGCGTTCGAGCGCAATGGTGAGGCTGCTTAACAAGGCGTACCCGCTCCTAGGTGGATGCGCCGCGCGGCCGACTTTTTCCAGGAGTTTCGGCGATTGCATCACGCTGACAATCGTTCCCGCCGTGACCTGACGCGGCTTGAACGGCTCACCAAATTGCGACTGCCGGATGGTCGTCGTGACCTCACGCCGGATGAGCTGAATCGTCGTCGTGTAACTCGTGTGGAATTTAAAAATGGCAAAGGCAAAAATCGGCAGCGCGAGCGCCACGCCAGCCAACGGCAGCCATTTCCACTTCCGCAAAATCGCCACCGCCAATCGCAATGGGTCAAAGGGCAAACCCCGTTTCACTTCCTTCACCGCCGGCGGTTCCAGCCTAGCCACAGGCAACGACGGATTCATCACCGCAGCGGGCGCTGACGCTGCCGGCGTCGCAAGGGCGGATTGCCCGCGTTTTTTTTGCACGGCACTGACGCTGAAATCTTCGGGTTCGTTCATGCGGGCAATAGTTGATGCCGTTCCAGATCGCGGACAACGGCAGTCACAGCGGACGCCTCAACCTTCGCCGAGTCGCTGACCCACGCGTGTTCGAGGGCGAGCTTGGCAAGGCGATTGACCTCGCGCGGCAGGCCGTGAGTGGCGTTGAAGATGGCCAGCGCCGCCGTCGGCGAAAAAAGATTTCCCGTCGCATGACCGGCGGTGCGCAGGCGATGGCGCAGATAATTTTCCATGTCGTCCGCACGCAGCGGCTTCAGGTGGAACCGCAAACTGACGCGCTGGTTGATGGCGGCATCGCCAAGGATCATTTTTCGCAACTCCGGCTGGCCAATCAGGATCAGCGTGAGCAGCGACGAGCCGCCGCCGTTGAAATTGGTGAGCCAGCGCAACTCATGGATCGTCTCCGGCGTCATATCCTGCGCCTCGTCGAGCAGCAAAACCAGATGCCGGCCGCCGGCGTTGACCCAGCGGACGAGCTGTTCAAAAAGCTCGCAACGCGCGAGCTTGCCTTCGCCGTTCAAATGGATTTGCGGGTCTAGCCGGCGCAAAATCGAGCCCAGCAGTTCATCGAGTTGGAAGCCGGAATTCTCCACCGTCAGCACCTGAAAGCGCGTCGCATCGATCCGCCCGGCAAAAACTGCGCGGGTCAACGTCTTGCCACTGCCGATGTCGCCGGTGAGCAACCCGAGGTTCATCGTCGTCTCGCTGACAAGATAAAGCAAGCGGCTCAACGCCTCCTCGTGATCCGGCCCGGCGTAGAAAAAACGCGTATCCCACGTCGCCTCGAAGGGACGTTCGCGTAAATTCCAATGCCGCAACAAATCCATGATCAAAAATCGGTCAAAATATCCGGGCGCAGTTTAGCACTTTGAGGGCCGCCGCGTCCGCTCATAAATTGCCAAAGTTTGCGCGGCATTTTCATTCCAGTCGAAACGCTTTGCATTCACAAAACCGATCGCACGCCAGCGGCTGCGTTCGGCGGGCCCGCCGGACATTCTCGTCAGGGCGCCGGCGATGTCCGCGAGGTTTTCCGGATCAATGGTGAGCGCGGCATCCGCAACGACTTCACGCAGCGAGCCCCGCGGGGAGCTAATGACCGGCACGCCGCAGGCCATCGCTTCGATCGGCGGAAAACCGAAACCCTCGAACAGCGACGGATAAATGAAAACATCCGTGGCGTGGTAAAGACCCGGCAGGGCGGCGTCGCTGACAAAACCAAGAAAACGGATGTCGTCCGCGAACGGCGATTTTTTGGCCACCGCATAAATCGCCTCAGCGCCGTGCCAATCGCTGCCACCCAGTGCAAGCAGCCAGTCAGATTTGGTCGCGGTCTTGAACTGGTTGAACGCCTCGATAAGCCGGACATGGTTTTTGCCGGGATGTTCGAGCCGCGAAACGAAAAGAAAAAACGGCCGGTCCAGCTTCCATTTCTCCGCCGCCGTTATTTTGGCAGCGGCCACATCGCCGGGCTGGAAGCGTTGATGGTCGATGCCGTTCCAGACGACATCCACACGGTCACGGCCCAGGCCGAAAAAAGTTTGCAGATCGCGCGCGGTATTTTCGCTGACGGCGATGATTTGGTCCTGCCGCCGGGCAAGCCGCTTGACGATGACGCGGCCATAAATCATCCGCTTCCAGTCGTATTTTCCCGTAATGTGAAACGGCGCGAGGTCGTGGATGGTGGCGACAAGGGGACACGGCGCGCGCCACAGCATCCGCCGATAGCTGGGGACGTGCAGCACATCGAGGCCGATATTTTTTGCAAGTTTCGGGAGTTCAGTCTGGTGCCACAAAACATTTTTCACCGCGGGCCGGTATTTTTCGGCGACGGGAACCAGCCTCATCCGGCCCCGGGCAAAATCGAACAACGGCAAATCCTCCTCCAGTACGAAAAGATTGAATTCGTGCCGGTCCGCGTGGACGAGCATTGCGCGCAGCAGCGCAAAGACATATTGCGCCACGCCGGTTTGGCCGCGCTGGATGACGGAGGTGGAGAAGCCGATTTTCATTTGGCCTCGCCGAGGAGGTATTCCTCCAACCGCGTGTGGCGCAAAACATTACGGACCGGTTTGGTGGGATTGGCAAATTTAAGGTTGATGTCCCGGAGCCGGAGATTCTTTTTAAAGCGCAACATGAGGCCGATGCCTGTGCTATCCACAAACATCAAGCGCGACAGATCAATCACCACGCTCATGCCAGGCGAGGTCTGGGACAGTTCGGCTTCGGTGTGGACGCCCAGCTCGACAGCATTGAGCACCGTCGCCTCGCCGGACCAGCGGATCTGCAGTTCCGACTCCAAAACCCCGCTGGTAACGACCGGGGCACGGGCGATGCTTTCCATCATAAAACGCGCGGCGGCGATGCTGGGCTGCAAGGCAAAGAATTCATCGAGCTTCATCATCCGCAGCGCCTCCACGACCGGCGGCCGGGGCGCGATCAGGAAGAATTGATAGCCGAGCTCACGCGCGCGCTTGCGCAAGCGGATGAGAAGTCCGATGCCGGTACTGTCGATGAAAGTCGTATCCGACAAATCCACCAGGGCATGGCCGTTTTCGACAGCGCGCAACCACTCAGCAGATAATTCGTTAACATCCGCCGCCCCCAGCCGCCCCGGCGCGTGGATCACGAAATTACCCTGCGGATCGGGGACTATCTCGGCAGGGCGGCGGTCCGGCAGGGAAGGACTCCAGGAATGTAACCGCCCCCATTGTCTAAGAATTGCGAAGGTAAAAACCCATAGCCCTTTGCCATAACGACCCGCCAGCCGTTTGGGTTCCTGCAGCATACGGAAAATCCATTCGGTGCCTGATTTTTGCATCCACACCGGCGCACGTTTAAACGTGCCGGCCAGAAAATCAATCGTCGCTCCCACCCCCAAAGCAAAGGGGACGCCGGTCTCCCGGTAGTGCATGCTGATCCATTTTTCCTGTTTCGGGCAACCAAACGCAACCAGCAGGATATCCGGCCTGGCCTCGCGAACGCGGCGGAGAATATCGGCGTGATCCATTTCCAGTAATGGCTGGAACGGCGGCGAATAAGCCCCAACCAAGTGCAGCCGGGGATGCTTAGCGCGAGTTTTTTCAGCAGCGGCGGCGACGCTTGGACCGGTGCCACCGAGGAAAAATACTTTCCAGCCTTTTTGCTCTGCCAGCGCGAGCAGTTGCGGAATGAGGCCCGAACCCGTCACGCGCTCGGACAGCGGGTTGCCAAGAAATTTTGACGCCCAGACGATGGGCAGGCCATCCGCCAGCACCAGGTGCGCGTCGAACAAAATGCGCCGAAGCTCAACATCGTCCAGAGCCCGCACGAGGAAATCCACATTCGCGGTCGCGCCATAATGCGGCTGACCCGAGGCAATCATTTCGCCAATGGCCGCCAACGTTTCGGACGTGGTAACGCTGTCGAAGGGCACGCCCAAGATGGCGATAGGCACGCGGTCGGTCTGAACGGCTGACGGGTTTGCCGGTATCATTAAGCTGAGGTTTAACATTCCCAACCCCAAACTCCAAGCCGAGAAAATCCGTTTGTCGCGGCGAAGATTTCGATATGGTCGCCGCATTGACCTCGGTTTACCCGATTAAGATTGTCATTGTCGTCCCGCTGTTTTTCATGCTGGCGCCCGCCGCCGGATGTTTCCTGTAAGACCGCCCGGCGTGGCGGCGTGGCGTCTTGGTCGCGATGTGCTTCATCACCATCAATGGTCTCATGGTTGCCGGCAACTGGGGCCTGGCAAACGTAGGGCGATTGATGGTATTCTGGTCAGCTCATGGTGCAGCGGAGGCAATCATCTTTTTCGCCTCGCCGACCAGCTGGCTGGGGCTGAAGGGCTTAGTCAGGAACATTGAGGCGCCCGCCAGTTCCGCTTCAACCCGGGTCAACGCGTGGCCTTTCGACGAAAGCACGATGACCGGAATGTTTTTCGTGGCCGGATTCTCCTTCAACTGTCGGAGAGCGCCAAGCCCGTCAAGGCCGGGCATCATCACGTCGAGCAAAATAAGCTGCGGCTGAACGGTGGTCACCGCCGCCACCGCCGCCTTGCCATCGCGACAGCAGACCACTTCAAAACCGCCTTTTTTGAAGGTCAACTCCAAGAGCCGGAGCATATGAGGTTCGTCGTCGGCAATTAGTACCTTTTGAGGAGTGATCGTAGTCATGCGATATGTCGGATTAATATGAAAGTCTGGTCGTCATTCACCGGTTGATGGTTGCAATAATCCGCTAGTCGACCGAGCAGGATCTGCTTGCCCGCGTCCGCATCACAAGTTTGGGCGGCGGTCTCCGCAAGCATTCGGCGCAACTGGCCTTCCCCGAGCAGTTCGTCGGCGGCATTGCGCGTCTCACTCAACCCATCGGTATAAAGCAGGGCCGTCCCGCCCGACGGCAGCATGGTTTCGGACTGGGCGTAGCGGCTCAGCGGTTCGATGCCCAGCGGGAAACCCGATTCGCGGAGCGCCATGGCGTCCAATGCACCCGGCTCGAATACCAGCAAGGGACAGTGACCGGCGTTAGCAGTAACAATTTTTTGCCGGCGCGGATCCAAATAGGCAACCTGCGCCGTAATGAACATGTCCACCCGCGAGAGGTCGGGGAACAAAATGCGGTTGGCCGTAGCCAGCAGTTCGCCAGGCTGGTTGAACAATTGCGGCATGGAGCGGAGGGTGCTGCGCAGCACGGCGGCAAACAGCGCGGCCGGAACCCCCTTACCCATCACATCGGCGATGACCAGCAGCAGGGCGCCGTCACCGGCGGAAATGATGTCGTAAAAATCGCCGCCGACCTGCAACGCGCTCCGGCAGGTCGCCGCGACTTCAAAGGGCGGGCAGGCGGGTATGGATGACGGCAGCAGCGAGCGCTGGATGTCGGCGGCGATTTCCAATTCGCGCCGGGTCACCCGCGCCACGGTGCGCTCATCAAGCAGCCGGGCATTAACAATTTGGATCGCGAGAAAATCGACAAAGGTGTGGAGCAGGTTCACCTGGGCGGCGGTGAACGGCTTGTCAGCCTGCTGCCGGCCAAGCGTCGCGGTGCCAACCGGCTGTTTGGCCACAAAAAATGCGTGGCAGATGCCAATGCCCGCCGGCATCACCGCACGCAACGGATCATTTTTACCAAGCGGCTCTTCCGGCCCGAACCAGACATCCTCACAATTGCGGGCGGCGGCGGCTTCCACCGAAACGAGCGCATCGGCCAGGTCGACGGAGTCCAACCACGCGTTGCCGGCGGCCGGCAACACCAGCAAAGTCTCCAGTTTGTTTCCGTCCGGGGATATCAGCCGCAACACGGCATAATCCGCCTCCGCGATCAGCACCAAATCCTTCAAGAGCCGCTGCGAAAAATCTTTCAAGTCGGCATGCGCGCCGAGTTCGGAACTGTAGCGGAAAAGAGCGACCAGACTTTCGTAGCTCGACGATAATTCGGCGGTCATGTCCGTCAAGGCAGACTCCGCATCCGCCAGGCGGTTTTGCAACTGGTTTACATCCGGCGAGACCTCACGGCCGGGAAGCGTTCGCGCGCGGCGCAGCATCAGAACGTTGCGGCCCGGATGGCGCTCGTATGCCGCATGGTCGGTGAGCGATTTGATAAGAAAAAGTCCCCGGCCGCTTTCTGAATCCGCATCCGGCAAATTCACTTCCGCCGGCCAGTCAAAGGCGGCGGTGTGGTCGGTGATGCGCGCTTCGACATCGCGTTCACCAACGGAAAGCTCAATCAAGACGGGCAATTGGCGCGCGGCGGCATCCGCATATTTCACGGCGTTATTGGCCGCCTCGACAAGGGCCAGTTCCCAAGCCGCCAGGTCCGCTTCCGGCAAACCGCCTTCGGCAAGCCAGGCCCGTAAGTCAAGAATCGCCGCGCGCGTGGCCGCAAAATGACAGGAAGCTTCCATTCGGATCGCAGTCCTAAATTCTCGGTGCAAAGCACTTAGATTCGGATCTATCACGGCATTTCTTATAAACAACTTCCCAGTTTATGGAATACGGTCGCCGGCGGCCGGCAGGCGCCGAGGGGTTTAACCGTTGACGATTTCAAAAACACGATGCAGGCGGGTCAGCTCCAAAATCTGCTGGACGTTCGGCGCCGGCTTGATGAGGCGGACGGTGCCATTTCGGGAGCGCAGCGTCTTATGCAACGAAATCAAAGTGCCGAGGCCGCTGCTGTCGAGAAACGTCATGGCGGAAAGATCCAGGTCAAGGCAGACCGTGGTCGACGGCAGCGCAGCGCGGATTTCATCGCGCACCTGCGCGGCGTTGGCGGCAACCAGTTCCAACAGTCCCGTCACCAAGGTGGTTTGTGAATTTGGATTTTGGAGTTTCATACTGATTCGATGTTATGCCGGTTCAATTCGTTTTGGAAGAACGCAAAATGATGCGGGGGAAAATCTCGCGATCCATCCGCCCAGCCGCACGCACCGCATAAAAACTGGAATGCGCCCGGGCTTCGTCGCTGAATACTTCCGGGTCGCCGAACGTGTCCGCCAGTGAAAAAAGCCCGATTGGCGCGGCGAGCCAAAGCTGTTGAAACTCCGTCGCAAATTTGCCGCCTGCTCGCGAGTGAGCGGCCGGTTGCCAACCCAGGTGAACTCGCCTCGTACGATGCCCCATAATTGCGGCCAGCGTCGCCACTTGCCAGTGAACCCGGCCAATTCGGAATAATCCATTTCGCGCAGGGACTGAGTACCGGCCACCGCGGACGGCATAACCGCCCGCTTTTTGACAAACAGATGCATCGCCAAAACCCAAAATTCCTCGCTCCAAACGGCTACAGTATTTCTTCAACCACTCTAGGCCTTCAATTCCTACCGCGGAATAAAACCTTTGAAGGTCACGCAGTCAGCGAGGCGAAGTTTTTGGTCAACTCATCGTAGAACGCCTTATGATTGCCATCGCCGAGGTTGGCCTCCGCGCCAGCGAGCGCACCAAACAGTTCGTGGACATATAGTATTTTCATGGTTTGGGATTTTGGGTGAATATTTGCGGCGGACGCACGCCGAGAATTTCGCCGAGCTGGGCGAGCGTGTAGGGTGCGACCAGCACCGCATCTGCGCCAGCCGAAAGCCAGCCAAGCCGGTCAGATTCTGAACCGGTCGAAGACAAGCCGACGATGCGTGGAGCCGGTTTTGCGGCCTGGCTGCGGATTTGTTTTACCAGTTCCCACCCATCTTGATCCGGCAGCACACGTTCCAGCAGCAACACCTCGCAGGGATGCATTTCGAGCTGTTTCAGTAACTCCGCCGCCGTACCAAAACCTTGCGCCTGACAGCCCAACTTTTCAAGGGAAAGCAAGGAGAGGCGGCGATTGATAGCGTGGTTCATGCCTAGCAGCGCATGCCGGATGGCCGGGGCCGGCAAGTCAGTTTGCTGCGCCGCCGGGGATGGATTCGCCACCGGCAAACGGAGTTCAAACCAGAACGTAGAGCCCTTTCCGACGATGCTTTCGAAGCCAATCTGCCCGGACATGATTTCCACCAGACGGCGGCAGATGGCCAGACCAAGCCCCGTGCCGCTGTAACGCCGGGACGAAGATGAATCCTTCTGGATAAAAGGTTGAAATAGCTGGGAGTGCAGCGCGGCGGGTATACCGGGACCGGTGTCGGTGACTTGAAAACGCAGGTGCGCCATATTCTTCTCGGTGGCGAGCAGTCGCACGGCGACCACCACGGAGCCGGATTCAGTGAATTTGTAGGCATTGCCAGCCAAGTTCAGCAAAATTTGGCGGACACGCGCGGAGTCACCGCAAAACTTGCGGGGAACGGTTTCCTCAATCTGGTCTTGGACGGCGACATTTTTTGCCGGGTCAGACTGGCGAACCTGCTCCACCACGGACAGTACGAGTTCGCACAATTCAAATACTTCGCTTTTCAAGACCAGTTTACCCGCCTCAATTTTTGAAAAGTCCAGGATTTCATTGATCACGCTAAGCAGCGATTGGCCGCTGCGGTTGACCGTTTCGGCCAGTTCCCTTTGACGTGCGTCTAGCCGGCTGCCAAGCAGCAACTCACTCATGCCGAGGATGCCGTTGATTGGCGTGCGAATTTCATGGCTCATGTTCGCGAGGAAATTACTTTTGGCGCGATTTGCCGCCTCGGCGGCCAGCGCCAGCTTGTGTTCTTCGGCCAGGCTGGCTTCCAATTTTTGGTAGGCCACAAACAGAACGAGCACAAGGGAAATCACCAACGCCATCGCGATCAGCGGGGTGATGCGTTCATGCTGAAGCTGGCTCAGCCAATCACGGGCTTTGATATCAAAGCCAAGCACCATGTGCGGCGCTCCCGCCCAATTCGCAGGGATGGGTGCATAACCGGAAACCCAAACGCCCCAGCGATCACTCGAAGGCCCTTCACAAAGCGCCACTTGTTTGCTTAGGGCAAACTTTAATTCATCACTGGCTTCGGTGTAAACTTGTCCCGGCGGCGAGTAATCCGGCGAATTGGTCGGCTCAGAATCCCCGACGAACAGGACATCCCCGCCGCGCTGACGGCAAATGTAAGCAAACCGGCAATCCGGAGTGAGCCGGTGCAACTCCATTAATTTTTTTTGAGTTGCTGGTAAGCCGGTGAATCCAGGTCAGCATCGGAATTTTTCAAATCTTTAAGCAGATTGGCGTCGAGGGCGGCCAGGGCGACTTGACTGCGCGCCAACAAAGCGGCGCTCAGTCCGGCTTTGCGCTCATGTTCATCAGTCTGCAAGATGGCCATGCTGGACACCGCCAGGACATTGAACAAGATGATCACGAGATACACTGTGTCCCTCTGATTCGCAGACAGCCGTTGCGCTGCCCGGCGTTTCGGTGAAAACCACCAAAGCAAAAGGGACAACCCAACCAGCACCAAGTTTTCGGATAGCACGATCCAGGCCCAAGTTTCCTCGGTGAACAGTCCATGGAGTGCTCCGGACATGTCGAACGTTTGCCAGCCATGGAGCAGCGCAAGCAAGGCTACCGCGCCGGCAAACAATTTGGAATTGAGCCAATGCCCAGGGTTCCATCCGCCGGTACGGGCGACCACCAGCACCAGTAGCCAGGCCAAACCACAATACATCAGCAGAAAGTCCAGTTGGTTGATTATGAGCTGGGTCACAATGTTAAGACGGAGGTGATGACAGCCAGGATTTCAAGGCGGCTTCGGTGTATTTTGCTGCCTCATTCAACGCTGGCAGTTTTGCGCGCACCGCTTCCGCCAGGGCTGCATCGGCGGCGGTCTCGATTTCGCGCAACAGCGCCGGTAAAGTGCCCAGCCCGAGCGACGTCGCAATGCCTTGTATCGAATGGGCGAGACGCGAGATTTCCGTCCACGCCTCCGCCTTAGCCAAGTCCTGCATTTGGAGCATCTGCCCCGGAAACTCCGACAAGAAATCGGTGACGATCAAGCAAACACTATCCTTATCCAAATCCTGGCAGAGCTGTTCCAGTCGCGCGGCCTCAAAGAGCACCGTACCCGCCACGGCGGAAATCTGCGCGCCGGCGACGGAGACAACGGAACGGTTCAGGCTGCGAACGAGAACCTGCTCAAGTTGCCGCACTGTGAAAGGTTTGGTGAGATAATCGTCCATGCCGGCGCCAAGGCAGAGCTCCCGCTCGCCAGCGAGCGCGTTGGCGGTCAAAGCAATGATAAACGGGCGCTGAAATCCGGGCCTGGACCGCTCCAAACTCCGGATGGCGCGGGTGGCTTCGTAGCCGTCCATTTCCGGCATATGACAATCCATCAGGATGACGTCGTAGGCTTGCTCCTCCACCCGGCGCAATACCTCGCGACCGTTCACAGCGACATCAGCGCCGAGACCAAAGCTCTCCAGCACCAATTCGCAAAGCCGGCGGTTGGTGGGGTGATCCTCAGCCAGCAGAATCCGCAGCTTGACGAGGTCGGGCTGGATCTCTTTCGAAGCCGCAGCCTGACGGCTGCGCTTGCGGGCGGCGCTGGCGATGCGGCCTTCCACCGCTTCAACCACGCTGTCAAATAGCTGCGAAGCCTTGATGGGTTTTAAAAAAATGTTGTGAAAGATTTCATGATTCGTGTCCTCGTGCGCCACGGCGGTGATCGCGTTGGCGAGGAGAATCCGCTGAACCCCCTGCGTTTGTGCGGCTAGATCGACGCGGGCGGTGGGGCTGGATTCCACCAGGAGATCGTCGTCCACGACAATCAATTGCGGCCGCCGGCCGGTGGGAGTGCGTTCGGCAATCCGCGATATCAAATCCTCATAGCTAGGCACCAGTTCCGGCTGAATACCCCAACTTTGAAGATATTCGGAAAGCGATTCAGCTTCCAAAACATGCTTGGTCGCCACGAGCACGCGAGCCGAGGCGGTCTGGGGATGACTGATCTCACCGAGCAGATCGCGTCCAACCCCCAGCGGTAGTTCCACCCAAAAGGTGGAGCCGACCCCGGGCTGGCTGTCGACTCCCACGGTTCCACCCATCTTTTCCACCAGCCGGCGCGAAATTGCCAATCCCAACCCGGTGCCTTCAAACCGGCGCGATGACGAGGAATCCACCTGCACAAAGGGGTTAAAAAGTTTTTTGATCTTTTCCGCCTTGAGGCCGATGCCGGTATCGCGGACTTCAAAGCGCAGTTTGATTTCATCAGCCGTCTGGCTGATGGTCGAAACCCGCAGACTAACGTCGCCGCGCTCCGTGAATTTGACGGCATTGCTCACGAGGTTTAACAGGACCTGTCGCAAGCGGGCGGGATCGCCCACCAAACACTCGGGAAGTTCATGGTGGACGATGCCGGCCAACGCGAGGCCCTTCTCCATCGCCCGGTGGGAGACGACTTCGAGCACCCCGTCCACCAACGAACGCAGCACAAAGGCTTCGGAAGAAATGACCAGCTGGCCCGCCTCAATTTTGGAGAAATCCAAGACATCATTGATGATCTCAAGCATCGCCAGGCCGCTTTGCGCGACGGCTTCGGCTAACTCACGTTGGCGGGGATTGAGTTCGGTCAGGCGGAGCAAATCCGCCATGCCAATGACGCCGTTCATGGGCGTGCGAATTTCATGGCTCATCATGGCCAGAAATTCACTCTTGGCGCGGTTGGCGGCCTCGGCTTCGGAAGCGAGGGTGTTGGCGCGATCCCGCTCCCGCTCAACGCTCGCGCGGGACTGGTCCAGATCTTCGATCATACTCAACATCACCCGGCGGTTTTGTTCGAGCTCCTGCGCCCGATGGGCGAGGTCGTTGGAAGTCTGGCGGAGTTTTTCCTCGATAGATTTTTGCGTTGAGACGTCGGCGATGATACCGATGAGTTCCACCACGCGACCCATTTCGAGCAGCGGATGAAGCGTGACCTGACAGACGAGATTCAAGCCAGTGGAACCGAATTCAAACCGTTGTTCCGTGCCCTGCCAGGCACGTTCAAACAATATCATCTTGTCCACATCGGGAACCAGCGCGTGAATCCCGGCCCGTTCAATCTGGTCCCAGCGCAGGCCGAGGCGTTGCAGCAAACCGCCGCGCGCGAGCAACACCGTGAACTCGCCAGCCACCTTCCGGCAGCGGAAAATGATGTTCGGCTGCTGGTCGAGCGTTTGCTCGAAAAAATCGCTGATGCGGCGAACCTGGCTTTCGGCTTCCCGGCGGAGCCGTTCGTTGGCCTCGGTCAGTTCCTGCGAAGCCACTTCCAGCGTGTGGGATAGAAATTGCTGGTTCTCTTCCAGTTCATCGTAGGTTCCGCTGACGGCCGCGAGCAACGCCTGCAATCGCGGGTCGTCCGGCGGACGCTCCGCAAAGTGCTTGCGCAACTGGCGCTGGAGGAGCGAATTCATCTCAAACTTTTTCGCCGATAACGGTGATGGTCATGGTCTGATTGTGCAGTTCGCTGAAATCATTGCCGGCCGACGGGCAGGCCTCGCCGTAGGAATAAAAGCCAACGGTCTCCGTCTGCTCCGGCAGCGAGCGGATGACCGCCTCCAGTTCTTCTTCAATCCGCTGGCCGAGCACCAGCCGGCGGCCGATGCAGCTGACCAGGATAGCGAGCGAGGCGCCACCGGCATTGGCCTTCAACGCCGCGTCACTGCCGGCGTTGGCCGCGCCGCCCACCAGCTGGTCGCCGGTGGCCTTCATCAACCGCGCATACCAGCCCTCCGGCATATCGCCGGCAAACGTGAGTGATTGTTTGGCTTCGTCCACCGCGAGAATCGTGCGCACCAAACCCGCTTTCTCCGTGGCATCCTTGGTCAATTCCAACGGAAACAACAGGCCGGTGGCGGGCAGCCCGGCGGCGCGTTCACCGAGATAACGTTTGTAAAGCGCCAGCGCCGGCTGGCCGTCGAGTTCCAGCAAGATGTTGCCCTGCGAACTTGTAATGCGACGGCGCGGACCAAATCCTTCCCAACCGCCACGGGAACCGTAACCGATGACGATGCCCGGCCCGTAAAATCCGATCGCGACGATCTGGTCGCTTTTCACATCGCCACCGAGGCCGACGAAAGTTTTCTGGAAACGGGAACCGTCGCCGGCCAATCCGCCGGTGATGGCGACGCCGGGCGACAGGACTTCACGGAAGCCCGAGACCAGCGCCGTGCCGTTGACGGAAAGGCCATCCGACAGGATGAGCACATGACGGAGTTCCGGGGTGTTCAATTTTTCCGCGGCGCGACGACCGACAACATTGCTGTCAGCCTGATCGGCGGTGGACTCGGCGACCGCGCGGACGCGCGTGGATTTGAATTCCACGAGCGCCACGACGATGGAATCATCGAAGACGTGCCCGCCCAATATTTCACCCGCGGTGCTGCAACCGCAAACGATGGCGCCGGGAAATTTCGCGCTCAGTTCGCATACCGCCGGTGCGCCGGCGGCCAGCTGCGAAGTGGCGCCGAAATAAAGCACGAGTTGCGGGTTGGTGACTGATCCGGCGGGCAAAGGCCAACCGGTTTCCTTGGTCCAGCGGCAGGTGGTGGTTCTCATTGGGTCGGTTTTTCTGGGTTGGTTTCATTGACTGAAGGATAAGCGGGTGGCCGGCCGCTGGCGGCGAGCATCCGGTTGATTTCGCGTTTTAATTCGAGCACGCGCTGTTCGCGATTCATCATCACGCGGTTAAATAATTCCAGCTCGGAAAGCGTGGCGCGGAGTTTTTCCTCGTCGCGTTTGCGTTCGGTCAAGTCCGACGCAACCCCAAGATGCCCGGTTATCTTGCCGTGGGCGTCAAACAGCGTTGTGACCGAAAGCAGCACGGGAAAACGCGAGCCGTCCTTACGGATATAAGTCCATTCGCGCTGGTCGGGCTGGCCGAGTTCGGCTTTGGCAACGAAGGCCTCGAAGCCGGGTTTTATTTCGTGAGCCAGCTCGGCAGTAAGTTCCTGCGCCCGGGCGACGACTTCCTCCGCAACGTGAAAAACTCCGGGCGATTGTTTGCCGACCATTTCCGAGGCTGAATACCCCAGCATCCGCTCGGCGGCAGAATTAAAAAGCTGAATGATACCTTGCGTGTTGGTGGCGATGATGGCGTAACCCGCGCCCTCAAGCATGGCGCGTTGGAGGGTGCTGGTTTCTAACAGCAGGGTTTCGGAATTTTTGCGTTCAGTGATGTCGCTCTGAATCGCCATGAAATTAATGATTTCCCCGGCGTCATTGCGAATGGGTTGCACCTCGCTGGCCAACCAGTATTTGCAGCCTGTCTTGGTGTAATTGATAATTTGGACTTTAAAGCCTTCGCCCTTGCGCAATTGATGGTGCATATATTGCACGGTGGCGGCATCGGTTTCCGGCCCTTGCAAAAGTGAGCCCGGCTTTTTGCTAATGGTCTCGTCAAGCGTGTAACCGGTGAGCCGGGTGAAACCGGCATTCACCCAAACCACCTTGCCGGCGGCGTCCGTTAGGACCACGGCATTGTCCGTGCGTTCCGCGATCAGCGCCAGTTTACGAGTTTCCCCCTCATGTTTCCGCAGACGTTCGTTGGCGGTGCGCAATTCCAATTGCGAGATGACGTGGCGGCTCAAGGCGCGCAACGCCGCCCGTTGTTCCGCCGTCAGCGTGCGCGGGGTGCGATCCATCACACAGAGCGCCCCCAGCGCCTGGCCATCCGGCGTGACCAGCGGCGCCCCAGCGTAGAAGCGGACCTGCGAATCGCCCGTCACCAGTGGGTTGTCCAAAAAGCGCGGGTCAGTCGCCGCATCGCGCACTTCAAACACTTCATCCCGGTGCAATATCGCATGGGCGCAAAAGGCAATGTCCCGGGGCGTCTCGGTGGCGGTCAGGCCGATCTTAGATTTGAACCACTGGCGCGTTTCGTCCACCATTGAAACCAGGGCGATGGGGGTCTGGCAGATGTGGGCGGCCAGCAGCGTGAGGTCGTCAAACGCCTGCTCGGGCGGCGTGTCGAGCACTTGGTATTTCTGTAGCGCGGCCTGCCGCTGCGTCTCGTTAGGAGGCAAAGGAGCTTTCATGTGTCGTTGAGCTTTGCATGGCGGGCGGGTTGCTTGAGCCAGCCGAGCAACTCGTTCACTTCGCGTTTAAATTCCTGCACGCGGCCCTTCCAGCGGAGCGTGAATTCATGCCAGCGTTCTAGTTTATAGAATTGCACCTGGTTATCCTTATCGGCACGTTTGCGTTCGGTGATTTCGCTGCATTGAAAATGAGGCGGTTGCAGTTTGGGGAAGATCAACGTGACGCGTAAATGGAAATCCGGGAGATTGCGCAGAAATTCCGGCAGCGTTTTGCCGGCCGCCTTAATCAAACCACCATAACCTTCCGACGCCGTATGCAACACCCAGTGTTCCCCGAAGCCGATCAGGATTTGTTCCACCGGCACTTTGAGCACTTCGCCCGCCGCACCGACTAGATTATAAGTGATGTCATCCGAGTAGCTTTCGTTGCTCATGAAAACATCCACATCCAAGCCGGCTTTGGCCTTGACCTGTTCCCACACGGATTCGCCATGATGCATGACGACCATGTCCTCAACTGCTTTATTCACCATTCCATACATAATGAATTATCGAGACTAGCACAATACGGTGACGGAGCGCGGCGTTCACGCCGTTTCAACTACCAGAAACACAAATTACGTGGAATAAGCAGCCCGCTGCATTTTTCACGCTGAAGCGGCGTGAACGCCGCGCTC
>CAIQEI010000076.1 GCA_903870815.1 uncultured Verrucomicrobia subdivision 3 bacterium | reverse complement strand
GTGGATTTTGCGGCGCGGAGTTGTCCATCCCCAGCTCCGGTCGGGCTTCGCCCTCCCTATGCCGGGGATGGACACAGAACAAACAAAAACATACACTCAACCAAGTCCCAGGACTAACTCATGGACTGGATCAGAAAAGTGAAGCCGGTCACCCGGCCGGCGATTGCCGGTGAAGGACTGCGTGCGCCTCGGCCTCACGCTGTGCGAGGCGCTGGAGTTTTTCCATCAACAGGGATTGACGCACCGCGACATCAAGCCGCAGAACATCATTTTTGTGAACGGTCAGCCCAAACTCGCGGATTTGGGGCTGATCACCGGCATTCGTCCGCTGGGGCACGAGGGCACGCTCGTCGGCACGCCCGGGTTCATGCCGCCGTCGCCGGAACGACCCGGCACCGTGGCCGCGGACATTTACGCGCTCGGCATGGTCCTGTATGTATTGTGCACCGGCCGGGCGGCGGCGCTGTTTCCCGAAGTGGCCACCACGCTCGTCAGCGGCGGGGAACCGCCTGAATTCCTGCCCTTGAACACGGTCATCCTCAAGGCCTGCGCACCGTTGCCGGCCGATCGCTACGCCTCCGCCGCCGAAATGCGCGCGGCGCTGGCGGAATTATGATTAAGCGATCAGACGGGTGCCGGTTGCCGGTGGAAAAATGCGCACCGGCCGTCGCGGCAACGCTTGCCTTCAGCCGGTTTTGACCGCAATTTATCCACCCGTGCAGGACCTGTTAAAAAAAATCGAGGCCGCCGCCGAGGCGTCCCTCAGCTTTTCCCCCAACGCCACCCCGGCGGAAAAACTCGCGCGCTACAAAAATTTCCTCAAGGTCGAGTCCCATCGCCTCAAGTTGCTGCACCGCGCCGGCGCAGGTGGTCGGGAAATCTGCCAGGCCCGCGCCGTCATCCTCGACGCTTTGTTGCGGCACCTCTGGAATGCGGCCAAAAACAGTCTGTCCGCCGAAGCGCAGAAGGAATTTCCGCCGATCGCGCTGGTGGCCATCGGCGGGTTCGGCCGCGCGGAGCTGAACCCGCATAGTGACATCGACTTCATGTTCCTGCATGAGGGCCAGGTGGCGATGACCAAACCGCTGCCGTACCTGGGCCGGATCATTGACGGCGTGCTGTATCCGCTCTGGGATATCGGCCTCAAAATCGGCTACTCCGTGCGCGATCTCGCCGACTGCGTGAAGCTGGCCAACGCCGACATGCAATCCAAGACGTCCCTGATCGAGTCGCGGCTGATCGCCGGGAACGCCGCCTTGTTTGCCCGGTTTCAAAAGCTCGTCGTGCAAAAATGCGTCCTCGGGTACGAGGAAAAATACATCGCCGCGCGCCTCGAAGACCAGGCGACGCGCCGGGCCAAGTTCGGCAACTCCGCTTGCATGCAGGAGCCGAATGTGAAGAACGGCTGCGGCGGCCTGCGCGATTTCCAGAACCTGCTGTGGATGGCCTTCTTCAAATACCGCACCCGGACGGTGCGGGATCTCCAGACGCAGGAATTTGTCACCGAAGCCGAACGCAAGCAGCTCGATGCCGCCTACGATTTTCTGCTGCGCGTGCGGACGGAGCTGCATTACAACACCAACCGCCCGCAGGATGTGCTCGGGAAAAACCTTCAGCCGTCCATCGCCACCAACCTTGGTTACGGCGACCGTTCGCCCAGCCAGCGCATCGAAAAATTCATGCGCGATCTCTACGTCCACATGCGCAATGTGTACCTCACCACCCGGACGCTCGAACAGCGCATGGCGCTGCTCTCGCCGCTGCAAACCAGCCGGCTCACCCGCCTGCGCCGGCTGCTGCCCGGCGCCGCGCCCCGTAAAATGCCCGAGCCGGTGGACGGTTTTTTGTTTGTGAATGGCGAAATCCGCGCGGCGAACAACCGCGTCTTCCGCGATTCGCCGCGCCGGCTCATGCGCGTCTTCCTGCACGCCCAGCAGCGGCACCTGACCCTGCATCCCGACCTCGCGCAGCTCATCCGCAACCAGCTCGCCCTGGTCAACCGGGAATTTCTAAACGACGAGCATGTGCGCGAAACCTTCCTGACGATTCTCGAACGGCGCGGCGAGGTGGCGCACGTTTTGCGCGCCATGCACGAGGTGAATTTTCTCGGCAAATATATCCCCGAATTCGGCCGGATGACGTGTCTCGTCCAGCACGAGTTCTACCACCAATACTCGGCGGATGAACACACGCTGGTTTGTCTCGAGCAGCTCGATAAAATCTGGGAGGCGCAGGAGCCGCCCTACAAGAATTACGCCCCGATTTTCCAAAGCCTGGAGCGCCCTGGACTGCTTTATCTAGCGCTGCTGCTGCATGATGTCGGCAAGGCCGCACCGCACGAGAAAGGGCGGCACGCGGAGGCGGGCGCCGCGCTGGCGATCCGCGCCGCCAAACGCCTGCAACTCGAGCCGGCGGCGGCGGAAATAGTGGAGTTTCTCGTCGAGAATCACCTGCTCATGGCCACGGTGTCGCAACGCCGCGATCTGGATGACCCGACCGTCATCCGCAATGTGGCGCGGCAGATCGGCACCCCGGAAAGATTGAACCTGCTGGCGCTGCTCACGTTCGCCGATTCGCAGGGCACCAGTGACAAACTGTGGAGCGGGTTCAAGGATTCGCTGTTGTGGCAGATCCATTCCCGCGCCATGGCCCTGCTGACCGGCGGCACGGAATTCCGGCGCGCCTCGGAACAGGCGCGGGCGGAGGTACGCGACCTCGTCCGCGAACTGGCGCCGCAACGCATCACGGATGAGGAATTAGATGCGCATTTCAGTCAATTGCCGCAGCGCTATTTCGAGATCTACACCCCCGCGCAGATCCAGGACGACTTGGAACTGACGCATCGTTTCATGCACCGACTGATTTTGGAGGGCCAGCGCGCGCTGGCTCCGGTCACCGCGTGGATTGATGAGCGCGACCGCGGCTACAGCCTCGTGAAGGTCTGCACCTGGGATCGCGCCGGGTTGTTCGGCAAAATCGCCGGTTCCCTGAGCGCCGCCGGCCTGAACATTCTGGGCGCGCAGATCTTTACGCGGGCCGACGGCATCGCGCTGGACACATTTTTTGTGAACGATGCCCGTACCGGTGTTTTGGCGGGGGCGGCACAGCGCGAAAAGTTTTCCGATCTCCTGGAAAAAGTACTGACCGGTGAGACGGTGGATTTTCCCGCGCTCATCGCCCGCCAAACCTCGGCGCGCTCCAGCTACTCGGCGTATTTCGGCGAGCGGCTGGACACGCAGATTTATTTCGACAACGAGGCTTCCGAAGAGCGCACCCTGATCGAGATCGAGACCGAAGACCGGCTGGGTTTGCTGTATACGATTTCGCAGACCTTCACCGAACTGCATCTGGACATTGCCGCCGCGCGCATCGTGACCGAGCGCGGCGCTGCGATTGACAGTTTTTATGTGAGCGCCGTGGGTGGTGGCAAAATCGTTTCCGCGGCCCGGTTGAAGGAAGTGTCCGCCCGCCTGCGGGAAGCCATCGGCAAACTGGAGACGGTGGTTTAGGCGGCAAACCAGTTGCGGGCCGAGCGGGAGTTTGGTAGAACTGGTGAAATCTGGCGCGGCCCTGCCGTGTCAGAGCGTGCGCGGGTGTGGTTCAATGGTAGAATGTGGCCTTCCCAAGGCTGAGACGAGGGTTCGATTCCCTTCACCCGCTCCACGTTTTATTGGGCTTTTACGGGATATTTCTTGAACTCCAGACAGTTTCCTGACAGTATTGCCCCATGTCAAAGCCGAAGTTTCCCATCACGGTAAAACGGGGGCATACCACCGTCAAAATCTACCGCACACCTTCACGGGGATGCGATGCCTACACGGTTTCTTACTACCTCGGCGACCAGCGGGTGCGGAAGACTTTCG
>CAIQEI010000075.1 GCA_903870815.1 uncultured Verrucomicrobia subdivision 3 bacterium | reverse complement strand
GGGCGGTCTTTTTGGGTTTTGGCTTCGTTTCGGCTCAGTCACAGGGTTCCATTGAACCTGCTCCTTCGCAAAAGCCTCGCCAACACACAAAAATCCTCGCTCCGAACGGCCACAGTATTTCTTCAAACGCTCTAGGTTTGGCGGGCATGGATTTTATGGCAGCGTGGCCAGGAGGAATTGCCCGGTGTCCGACAAGTGGCGATCGAGCCGCTGCATTTCCTCGGACAATGGCGACAGGACAACGGCGGGAGCCTCGCGCATAAGGTTACCACCCAGGTCCAAAGCGGAACCGGCGGCGGCCAGCGGAAGCGAACCAGCCGGCCGCAGTTTGGCGGCGGGCGGGGAGGAAAATTGCAGGGCCAGAATAACGCCCAACAAAATCAAGGTGACGAGCCCGGAGACCGGAATCCAGTTCGTCCAGGCGGGTTGAATTTTCGGGTCCGACGCGGAACGTGCGGTCCGGACGGCGCGCATGATGGAGGTGTGCAGCAATACGGGCGTTTCCGGCCGGGGCACCTGACTTTTCAAGGCGTCAGCCAAGGCGCTGGAACTTTCCGCAAAACTGCGCACCCCGGCGTGGTGACCAACCGCCCGAGCCAGCTCCGGCGGCAACGGCCGGCGGTCATTCAGGTGATTCGAGATTTTAAATTTTAGCAGCCAGGTTTTCATTGGATTAATTGGTTGGTGATCTTTTTGCCGGCGGAATGGAGGTTGGACGGACAAAAGCCGGCCGGGCCAAACTCAGGGCTGCCGCCGGAACGGACGGGGTTGGGGTGCGGGCGGAATTCAATTCGCGGCCGAGAAGCTGGCGCGCGCGAAAAAGCATCACTTTGACATGCACCCGGGTTTTGCCCAACACCTGGGCAATCCGGGCGACGTCCATGTCCTCCGCGTAATGAAGCCAGAGCGCCTGGAACTGGTTTTCGCTGAGCCGCCGGCGGGCGAGTTGCCACAGGTTTTGCCCCTCTTCGCGGCGGGCGATGAGTTCCGCCGGATCGGCGTCATCCGTCATTTCCGGGACCGGTTCATCAGCAACGCGCGGCGCGGCGCGATGGTGGTCGATGCATTTGCGGCGGGCGATGGTGAACAGCCAGGCGGCAAAAACGCGGCGCGAATCAAATTTTTCCAGATTTTGGTACGCCTTCACAAAGGTGTCCTGGGTGACCTCGCGGGCATCGGTCGGATTCCGGCAAAACTGGCCGACAAAGGAATGGATGCGGTTTTCGTAGCGGCAGACCAGTTCCTCGAAAGCCTCGAGGAAGCCGGACTGCGCCTGTCGGGCCAGTTCCTCGTCTGAAACGGATGGAATTTCTTGAACCAATCTATTGTTGCTGGTTGGTGTCAACAGCCGGCGCCGGCATCGGTTTGGCCGTCCGCGCCGCCGCCATTCTCGCGGCCTCAGCCTGCATGATGGCAACCAAATCGGCGGCGGGCAGGACGAGACGGCCTTGGATATTGGAACCATTTTGCGTGATGACCACGGCGTTGGCGAGCCTGACGGCATCCGGGTTGTTGGATTGCAGCTTCATCACCGCCACCAGGCCCTGGGTGATGGAATATATTTGCCCGGCAGCCTCATCACTGTCGGCCACCAGGGTCACCGCGCCTTGAAATTCCTTTTGCGATTCGCCCACGACCAGTTGCACATTTTTTGAGAGCCTCAAAATGGCGGCGTTCGGGGCCGAATTGGTGGCATCCAGCTTCCGGGCGGCGCCTTCGATGAAATGGACATTCCCCGGCGCGCCCAATCCGGGAAAGGCACCGCCGGCACTCAGGCTGGGGGATTTGTCGTCAATCACATCCAACGCCTGTGCCACACGGTCCTGGCGTTGGCCGAGAATGACCCGGTGGTCTTGAATAGCCGCATATACGCGGCGGGCAGCCCCGGGCCGGCGCTTCGAGTCAACATCGATCCAACTGTGGATGACGTGCCCGTTATGCGTGGTGCCCTGATATTCTTTGGCGGCTTTCGCCAGCGCAACAAGGTGGTCGGGATCAAAATCTGCATAGATCATCAATACCCCGTCGGCTGGCGTTTGGCTGCCGCCGTAAAGGGTGACGCCATGAACGTGATTGCGCAGATCAAAACCAAAAATGGTTTGGAACGAGGCGAGCCGGGCCTGGGCGGCCGGCTTGTCCATTTCGGAAAGGATGTATTGGCCGATGACCGTTGGGCGGAGACCGTCACAATCCAGATGCAGTAACCAGGCGGGATCGGCGATCACATCGGCTCGCTGCAATCCGGCGGCGGGGGCGTGCAGGCAGACCGTGCCGCTTGCGGCCACGCAGAGGATCAATTTCCAAAGGTTTTGCTTCATAAATAACATAATACGGTTTTGGTTTTGTATCCGACGGGTTCGGCTTCGGTATCCATCAAGTATACGCGGTCGAAGGCCGGTGGGTTACAGCCTAATGGACACAATGCATTCGCGCCAACGGCATGATCCAAGTCCGGCCGGTGACACCCATCGGGTTATCACTCCGTCCACTGCACAACGTTATGATTGTTGTAATCTATGCCCCAGAAGTCTGGCGAGGGCGGGTTGACGGAGGCATCGTAAGTCTGCTCAAATTTTAGCCGCTGCACATGGGAATCAAAAAACAGGTAGTTGGCCGCGCCGTCGTGCCGGGTGTCATCCAGTTCACCCGGATTGCCGCTGTCGCGGTCCGCCCGATGCGAGCCGGTGGGCGGGTTGCGGCCGCCAATCGACTCGGCGACCAAGATAGTTTGGCTCGAGGACAGGGCCTTGCTCACGGGCATATTGTCGTAATACCAGTTCATCCCGTAGCCGGGCTGGCCCAGATAATTTGCGCTCAACCTGGTGACGTCCGTGAACTGCTGATCCGGGCAGATGAACAGGTGCGAATTATTGCCCACCAACGGCAGCAGGATTTCGTCATAGCCATATTGGTCGGTGTTACTGGTGACCGTCAGAGAGGCGGGCGGCTGGGCGTAGATGCGCTGCATGAGGGTATCGTTGTGATCCTGGAGAAAAATATTGAAAGCGATGCCGACCTGCCGGAGCTGGCTCACGCATTGGGTGGCCTTCGCCTTTTCCTTCGCCTTGGCTAGCGCCGGCAACAGGAGCGCCGCCAGAATGGCAATGATGGCAATGACCACCAGCAGTTCGATCAAGGTGAAGGCCCGACGCAAATTCATGGATATAGCAACTGATAGCCAGAATGATTCCCATCCTAGTGTCCAGTCAATTATACGTGCCGGCAAGCCGGCAGGTTACAAAATATTGCGCCAACTTCCCCGATGGGGTGCAGCGCGGGTTGGTAATCCGCACGGCAGGGATGACCCAACGACCCTTGGCATGGCGGCGCACTGCCGATTGCAAATCGGCGAAACGGCAGATTTCAAATCTGCGCTACAACGGCTGGCAGTATCAATGCACCAGCCGGGACACCATGGCATAGATAATCAGCGCCAGCAGCACGAGGCCGAGGCCGAAGAAGAAATAGCCGAATGACTTGGCGATGTTCTTCCACTGGAACCATTCGTCCTTGATGCGGTAGGAATCCAGCATTCCGGTTTTGACCAGCCGGTCATACCAGCGCCGGCGTTCGTGCAACATTTCGGCTTTGGACACACGGCCCGAGAAGATGACGGTGTCCATCGGAAATTTCTCGATGCGGAAATGCGTGTTGAAAAAGTGGATCGAGAAAATAAAGCCGGCGGCAAGCAGCGCCTCGTCCGAATGCAGGATCAGCGCGATGTTGATGGCCCAGCCGGGCAGGAAGCGGGTGAAAAATTCCGGGAACCACATGATCAGCCCCGAGGCGCCGATGATGGCCACGCCCCAGAACACGGCGAAGTAATCAAATTTCTCCCAATAAGTCCAGCGGTCGAACTGCGGTTTGGGACCCTTGCCAAAGAACCATTTATTGTGGTCCACCAGATCGCGCCAGTCTTGCAGCGTTGGCACCATGGAATCCGGGCCGAACACCACGGAGAAAAAGCGCTTGAGCTCGAACTTGCCCGATTCGGGATGGCGCAGGTTCCGCCGGCCTTTCCACGACCGCCCCACGAGCGCACTCAAGTGCAGGGTGAAATAAAGGAACGTGATGATGGCGCCAAAGCGGTGAAGCATCCGCGCCGTCTCCGGCCCGCCGAGGAGGCTGAATATAAACTTCGCCCAGTCGGTGTAATAAAATTTCAGCGGCATGCCGGTCACGACCAGCGTGAGGAAGCTCGTGACGACGAGGAAATGCAGGAACCGCTCGAAGGGCTGGAACCGCGTGAACCATTCGTCGCCCTCCTGCGTACGGATCTTCGCCTCGCGGAACGTTTTGGAATCGTGCAAATACAGCCAGACCGCGCGCACCAGCCACGCCAGGGTGTGCAGGCCGAAGAAGCCGAACGTGCCGATGAGCAAGCCGGTCATCGCCAGGAACACGACGTGGAGCAGGGGATAATTTTTCTTGTCGAGCGGGTTGGCGTGCGGGCGGTATTCAGTGAATTTCGCGGTCGCGCCCGGATGGCATTTCTGGCAGGTCGCGAGAATGTTGTTGGTGGAAAGGTGGGAGGCGGGATTGGACGTCGGCAGCACGTCGTGAAAGCCATGGCAATCGTAGCACGCGGCGACTTCCGGCGCGGCGTTGGGCTTGCCCAGCATCATCGCCTTGCCGTGGTAGGTTTCGCGATAATGTTCCAGCCGGTCCGCGTGACACTGGCCGCAGCGCTGGTCGCTCAGGGATTTGAAATTCTTGCCGGTCGGATTGACGATCTGGTGCGCGCTATGGCAGTCAATGCACACCGGCCCGCGCGGGTCGCCCTGGGCGAGCAATTGGCCGTGGACACTTTGGTTGTAGGTTTGCTCGATGCCGACGTGGCACTTGCCGCAGGTCTTCGCGACGTTGGCGTGATTGATCGGTGAATCGCGGTCCGTGTTACGCTTGATCTTGTGCGCACCGTGGCAGTCGTTGCAGGACGGCGCGACGATCAAGCCCATTTTCAGCAGCGCGGTGCCGTGGATGCTGTCCATGTATTGGGACGCGGCCTCGGGGAATTCAATCTTGTATTCCTTGGTAAGGTTGGTGTTGCTATGGCACTTGGCGCAAGTGGCCGGCAGATTCATTTTATAGACGGGCGAATCCACGCTTTTCACGGGCATGATCTCGTGGTTGCCGTGGCAATCCCAGCATTCCGCGGCGCCGGACGAGCCCATGGAGTGGCTCATGCCGTGGATGCTCGTGGCGTAATCCTTGCCTTCCTGATCATGGCAACCGGTGCAGTTCGGCGGCGGCACGTTTTTATCGTGCTGCAGTTCCTTGATGCCGTCGTGGCAGTCAATGCAATCCAGCGAGCTGTGAACAGACCGGGCAAAACCGTTCGTCGGGAAGAGCGCCATCGCCTCGGCGTGGCCGTTTACCACGCGCTTGTTCGCGGGGTCGGTATGGCAGTCGAGGCAGTCGGCGTTTTTCAGCTTGTCCGCGGCGAAGAGCGCCGGCGCGGCGAGCAGGACAACCAGGACCGGCAGGAACCGGCGTCGAATTGAAAGAAGCTGAAGGTTTGCCATACCTGACTAGAATCGTTAGAAACAGTGCGGATGGCTTGCCTTCGGTTGCCCTTTGCTTGGCATTTTTTGGCTAGCCGGCTAGATTTCCACAGCCAATCTGCCAGACGCACCAGACAACCAACCCGGTTTACCGGAGGCACGGGGGATTTGAGAGCAAAACACCGTTGGCTTTTCCGTGGTCGCCTGTTAATTTCCGCGGCCATGTCCGAATCAACCAGCGCCGTGCCGCCCGCGACCAAGGCCCGGGTCTTTGTGCGCCGGCTGGTGTCCACGGTGGCGCTCTGGACGGTGATTCTGGCGGCGATGTTTTCCGGGAGCCGGATTATTTCCGACGGGGTATTTTTGCTGCTCATTGCATTTCTGGCGTTATCCGGTCTAGTGGAATTTTACGGCATCGCGGAAAAGCGGGGGCTGGCCTGCTTCAAGATTTCCGGGGTGGTTGGCGGCCTGCTGCTGATGATTGGAACCTTCCTGAACGTCACCGGTCATCTAGGCACAACGGGTTCGCCGGCGCGGGTGAATGATTTTGAGACCAGCTTCCTCATCGTGTTTGTGCTGGGGCTGTGTGTGCGGCAATTTCTGGCCAAAAATAATTCCGCCGGCATCGCCACCATTGCCACGACCTTGTTTGGTCTAATGTATGTCCCTTGGCTGCTGAATTTCATCCAGAAAATAAACTTTTTCCCGTTCGCGCCCGGCAGCGCAGCGGAGGCGGGGAAATTTTTCCTGCTCTATTTCATTCTCATAACCAAATTCAGCGACATGGGCGCGTATGCGGTCGGCTCGCTCATCGGCCGGCACAAGATGATTCCGCGCATCAGCCCCGGCAAGACGTGGGAAGGTTTTGGCGGCGCGATTGTGGTCTCGACGGGCGCGAGCCTGACGTTCGTTCATTTCTTCGGCGCAAAAATGGTGGGGATGAATTACCTGCACGCCGTCATTCTCGGGGTGGTATTGAGCATCACGGCGGTCATTGGTGATCTGATTGAATCGCTGTTCAAGCGCGAAGCCGGCGTGAAAGATTCCGGCGCGCTATTTCCGGGCATTGGCGGCATTCTCGACCTGCTCGACAGCCTGTTGTTCAACGCGCCCATCATGTATCTATATTTACGGCACATTCTGACGCACCCATGAAAAACGTCGTTCTTTTAGGCAGCACGGGCAGCATCGGCACCAGCACCGTCAAGGTCGCGGAAGATTTGCCGGGTCAGATCCGGCTCATCGGCCTTGCGGCGGGTGGCAACGCCGATTTGCTGTTGGCACAAACGCGCAAACATAAACCGGCGGTCATTTCCATCAGCGACCCAGCCAAAGCGAAGCAGTTGCAGGATACCCTGGGCGCATCCACGCAAGTTTACTGCGGGAGCGAAGGCCTGCTCAAACTCGCCACGCTGCCGGCGGCGGACATCGTGCTGATCGCCATTGTTGGCACCGCCGGATTGCAGCCGGCGCTGGCCGCGATCCGTGCGGGCAAGGACATTGCCGTCGCCTCCAAGGAAATTCTCGTCATGGCCGGCGAAATCGTGATGAACGAGGCGCGCAAGCACGGCGTGCGGGTGCTCGCCGTGGACAGCGAACATTCCGCCATTTTCCAATGCCTCGACGGGAAGCCCGGCGCCTCGATCCGCAAACTCTGGCTGACCGCCAGCGGCGGGCCGTTCCGCGACAAAACACTCTGGCCGAAGGAGAAATTTCCCGAGATCACCGTGGAGCGCGCGCTGAAACATCCGTCGTGGGTCATGGGCCGGAAGGTGACGATTGATTCCGCGACGCTCTTCAACAAGGGCCTGGAAATGATCGAGGCGCGCTGGCTGTTTGACATTGAGATGGCGCGCGTCGGCGTGCTGGTGCATCCGCAGAGCATCGTGCATTCGATGGTGGAGTTTGTGGACGGCTCGATCATCGCGCAACTTTCCACGCCGGACATGTGCCTGCCCATCCAATACGCCCTGACCTATCCCGACCGCGCCGCGAGCGACCGGGTCCAGACCAACTTTCCCAAGCTCGGCACGCTGACCTTTGAGGAACCGGACACAGAGCGGTTCCCGTCCATTTTGCTGGCGCGGCGGGCAGGGGAGATGTGCGGGACCATGCCCGCGGTTTTTAACGCCGCGAACGAAGTGGCGGTGGAAGCCTTTGTGAACCGCAAAATCAATTTCCCGCAGATCACCGAAACCGTCCGCCGGACGATGGACGCGCACGCCGTCGTCGAGCACCCCACGCTGGAACAGATTTTGGCCGCCGACGCCTGGGCGCGGCGGGAAGCGGCGAAGTGATCACCCCTAGCAAGCGACGGCAGTAACGGGGTTGCGCCGGCGTTTTCAAAGTTGTCCGGGATCACCAGCGGCACAACCAAAATTTCTCAAAAAAGATATTGCACCGGCAGGTGCAGTTGTTATTATCCGCGTCCGCTTTTCGTTGGACGAGGGCGGCAATAGTTAAACCAAAACCAGACAATCGTTCTTTATATGGCACAACGTATTCGCATCCGCCTCAAGGCTTATGACTATCGCGTCATAGACCAGTCGGCCAAGGAAATTGCCGACACCGTCAAGCGCACCGGCGCGCGCGTGGCCGGCCCCATCCCGCTCCCGACCCGCATCGAACGCTACACCGTGCAGCGCTCGCCGCACTCGGACAAGAAATCGCAGGAAACTTTCGAACAACGCACCCACAAGCGGCTGATTGACATCCTCGATCCGACCGCCAAGACCGTGGACGAATTGAAGAAGCTCAATTTGCCCGCCGGCGTGGACATCACCATCAAAATCTGAGGATCATACCATGCCACTAGGACTTTTAGGAAAAAAACTGGGCCACACCCGCGTCTATACGGCGTCGGGCACGTTGGTGCCCGTGACGGTTGTGCTCGCGGGACCGAACCGCGTGCTGCAAGTCAAAACGCAGGCCGGCAAGGACGGTTACAATTCCGTCCAGCTCGGCTTCGATGACCAGAAGGAACAGCGCCTGACCAAGGCGTTGCTCGGTCATATCAAGAAACAGAACGGCGTGGCGGTAAAACGCATCCGCGAGTTCCGTGACTTCTCCAAGGACGTGAAGCCGGGCGACATTGTCGGACCGACGTTGTTCGCGCCCGGCGATTTCATTGACGCCATTGGCACGACCAAGGGCCGCGGCTTTGAAGGCGTGGTGAAACGTCACCGGATGGCCGGTGGTGACTCCACGCACGGCGCCAAGGGCTGGCATCGCCGGGGCGGCGCAATCGGTCAGCGTTTGTTCCCCGGCACGGTCATGCGCGGCATGAAGATGCCCGGTCACATGGGCCAGGTCACGCGCACGACGCAGAATCTGGAGATCGTCCAGGTGATCGAGGCGGACAATCTGCTGCTGATCAAAGGTGCGATTCCCGGTTCGGAAGGCGATTACGTCGTCATCCGTGAATCCAAGAAACGTCCGAAGGGCTGGAAAGCTCCCGTGGCGACCGTCGGCAAGAAAAAAGCAGAGGCGGCCAAAGCCGCGGCTGCCAAGAAATAATTAGGCCATGAAAATTTCCATTAAAAATCTTTCGGGAAAAGCCCAGGGCGAACTTGAAGTGAAGTTCGCGCTGATCGAAAACGGCCGCGGCACGCAGGCCGTACACGACGCCGTGACCGCGTATCGCGCGGCGCAGCGCAGCGGCACCGCCAGCACCAAGAACGCCGGCGACGTGGCGGGCACCAACAAAAAACCGTGGAAGCAAAAAGGGACCGGGCGCGCGCGCGCCGGCAGCACCCGTTCGCCGCTCTGGCGCCATGGCGGAGTGATCTTTCCCCCGACGCCGCGTGATCATTCCTACGCTTTGCCGGTCAAGGTCAGGAAGCTGGCGCTGCGGGTC